>CAYHBE010000072.1:0-7136 GCA_964354765.1 uncultured Dehalococcoidales bacterium
ACCCGATGTCGAAAGCGTAACAAACCCTGTAAATTCACCAATGCCATGCTCGATGTGTACCACATAGTCGCCTGGCTTAATATCAGCAAAAAGCTTGTGACGAGCAACCGGGCGCTTCTTTTGGAATCGCTGTACCTTGGTAAATCCGAAAATCTCGGAGTCGGTGAACAGGACTGTGTCTTTGCCAAGGCTCCAACCTCCGTCCAGCAAACCCTGCACTATAGTCAAAGAACCGGCTGGAGGTACTGCCTTGATATTGGAAACAGGATCGGTAAAAATATCCTCTTCCTGAAACAACTCCTGAAGTCGGCTTGCTTCATGACTGACTATGATCGTTCGTTGTTTTTCGGCAATCGACTGCTTGACCCTTTTAATAAATGCAGGCATTTGTCCGGTGTAATTCGGTACGGTTTTGAATCCCAGATCTGACACATTTTCGTCCTCAACAATTCCCCAGCTGGAGAGTGTCAAGCGTGGCAGCTTTTCCATGCGCACCGTAAGTTTGCTCCAGTTAAAATAAGGGCTGGGGAAATTCAGAGGAAGTTCGCCCTGTTCTTCCAATCCGGTACGTATTTCCCGCGCTTTATTATCAAGGTCTTCGATAGCTCGCTGCACCGTTACCGGTTCATCTACTATCACAATGGTTTCAGCCGGCAGGTAACCCATCAGGCTATCTTCGTTGAAAAGGGGCGCATAGAAATCCCGGTCGATCGACTTCTGTCCTTTGACGAGAGAAGTGATTTCCCTGGTGAAGCGAGAAAGGACATCTTCACTGCACCCGGTGAAATCCAGCCGATTTAACACCGCATCAGGCATGTCTATCTTCCGGGCGGTGAATAACCTCGTCGCAGGACCGATCGTTACTGAGTTAGCCTTCTGCATCGAGCGCTGGTTGACGGGATCGAAGAGTCTGATGCTCTCGACGGTGTTACCGAAAAATTCAAGCCTGGCAGGGAGGTCTGCCGTCGGCGGAAAGACATCCAGGATACCGCCGCGCCGTCCCATTGTTCCCGGCACTTCGACGATATTCTCTACCTGGTAACCCATCGATTGCCACCGCATCATCAAGACCGACGGCTCTATATTCATCCCTTCCGAGATAGTATGAAAGGCATCCGAGAAATCGCGGGCAGAAGGCTGCTTCATACCGAAGGCATGTGCCGACGCAATTACCAGCGGTGTTTCATTGCCTGGCAAGCAGCAGAGGGTAGATAGAACACGCAGCGTATCAAGTTCAGTGAGGTTGTCAGGCATGATGCGCTCATACGGGAGAGCATCCGGTTCGGGGAGAAGTTTTATATGGGATGGATTATTCCAGATACAGAGCTGTTCGTATAATTTACGCGCTTCCTCAGCCTGTGACGTCAGCACAAGGACAGGTTTATTGAGGCTTTGATGGATAGCAGCGATAAAATAAGGTCGCGCAGCCTCAACGACGCTGGCGCTTGATCCACCCTGGTTTGTCCGAAGTCTTTCAACGAGTGTCTTAAAAGTTGGATTTGATTCTAAAATATTTAGAAGCGAGCTTAAATTTAATACTTCCATTGTTATTCAATTGTCATCCCCGACTGATGAGGACCTATTCAACTACCCTTATTCATTCTGCCTGAGGTTTTTCCTGACACATTGACCTTCACCCTGACCCTCTCCCTTTTGAAACGAGGGAGAGGGTAAATGTTGTTAGAGGATTGCATCCTCTAACTCTCCTCTTTGTAAATCGGTTACCTCCAGCATATTTCCTATCTAATGAAATCAATATCAAACGTCAAATAGGACTAGCCGTGACGGACTAGCCCTCCGCGTTAATTGTAACACAGTCAAAACACTACTGTATTAAGAATTTTGTTTTAATCGAAAATGATCGAGTAAGTACCCAAGGATCGCAATATATTTCATGGAAATATTAAAGGGCTTGGGAATCCCAAGCCCCACTTATTTATCGTTTAAAAATTGCCGCGACAAAGTACTTTAGTATATAGCCTGTATTCCAGCCTTATCACCGGATTCTAAGCTCCGTTTATTAAGTTCTCCATCATATGCGTACCCATGCATAGTCTGCTCCTTCGAAATTGAGTCATACATATCGCCAAGCATTAACCAATGCCCGGCTTCGTGAGTCATAATATTCTGGACATCCACATCGTAAGAGGCGGTAAGTGGATAAATTTGGGTTCCATCTAGATCAATATTTGAATCATTCCACGACCATGTATAATAGGTATCGGTATTCAGGGTTGTATCACATTCAACAATTATTTTTTCTCTAATAGACCTGTAATACCAGACTACTGTGACACCGATTGCACCCTGGTATTGGTCACTAATATAGTCCCAACCAACCACGTTATGATAATCGCGGATACCGGGAGCTAAACCAATCGCACTTTGATAATTGAAGTCAATAGTCGCGTTGTCGACTGAGTTCCATGCTACAAAAGAATATTCAATAGCACCAGAGTTTGTACCCAAAGGTGAATTGGCATTATTGTAATACCATATTATCCCCGCAGCAGCATCACTTAATGGCCAGTGGATTTTGTCGTAAACATAGAGCTGTGGAGTCTTGCTTGGTTTTACAGGTGTTCCAGCTGGTTTTCCCGGTGCGAAATCTGCCCTGTAGTGCACAAAGACCATCTTCTCTAAGGTTGGAGGACCTTTACCTGGACTATCCTCAGGAGGGGCTGCAAAAGCAAAAGATGACAATTGAGTTATTAATAGAGTGATTATCATTAAAACGCTTAGAACAGTAATTTTTCTCATCAATGTACTCCTTATTTACCCGCTATTCGAATTCTACTGGCATGTATTACTGATGTCAATATAACTAAATTAACAAAACTTCACCACTTTTCCAGAGAAATGTCAGCTTGGTATCCATATGCTATAATGACTCTATTACAAATTGAGGCAAATATCTGTGGTAAAAAAGATCGATTGTCTACTACCTTACCGCCGTATTGTCGTTAAGTTCGGGACAAGTTTATTAACCGCTGGCACCAGCAAGCTCAACCACGAAAAAATGGATGATCTTGTCAACCAGATTACCTGCTTGCACGAACGAGGGGCGGAAATAATTGTTGTTACTTCGGGAGCGATCGCTGCCGGCAGGGAAAAATTAGGTCTGCCAAGAAAAATAAAAGGTATCCCTTACAAACAGGTACTCGCTTCGGTTGGACAGGGTCGATTGATGAATCTCTATGAGCGACTTTTCGAACAGCACGGCATTACTGTTGCGCAGGCACTACTGACCAGAGCTGATTTGCTTGATCGACATGGTTATTTGAACACGCGCAATACGCTGCTAGCTTTAATGGAGATGGGTGTTGTCTGCATCGTTAATGAGAACGACGTAGTCGCCGTAGATGAAATCCGCGAAGCCAAGTTCGGCGATAACGATAATCTCTCTGCCATGGTCGCAAACCTGGTTGATGCCAACCTTTTAATGATCATGACGGATATCGACGGACTGTATACCGCTGACCCCAATAAGGATCAGGATGCTAAACTCATTCCTATCGTTGAAAAGATCGATGCATCGATTGAAGGATTGGTTTCCGGTTCAACCAGCGGGCTGGGAACAGGAGGTATGGTCACCAAGATTGAAGCGGCGAAAATGGCGACTGCCTGCGGAGTCACGGTGGTAATTGCTAATGGACGCTTGCCTGGTATACTCGTGAAACTGGCTGAGGGCCAGTCTATAGGCACTAGTTTTATACCTTTTACCACGCAGTTGGGAAGCCGCGAACGGTGGATGGTGAGCGGTTTGCGAACGAGAGGAACCTTGGTCGTAGATAGCGGTGCAGCTCTGGCACTCAAGCGTCAAAAACGAAGCTTATTGGCAGCGGGTATCAAGGAAGTTGAAGGCAATTTCCACCGAGGGGATATCGTCAACATCCTCGATCCTGAGGGTACGCGACTGGGATGTGGTATTACTAACTACGATTCTGAAGAATTGATTGAGATCAAAGGGATTCACTCCGATAAAATTTCCTCACGCCTTGGACATGACTATGGCAGCGAAGTCATTCACCGCAATAACCTCGTAATTCTGTAAACATATCGACCTGCTCAACAGCGTTTACATTCGATACTTCAGCCCTTTATTAGCGCACTTTAGCTTTCCTCCCCTATCTTCAACAATCCTCTCATCCCTACTGGAATTTTTTACATAGAATTTACGCAGCGGAAAAACTGCGATTACACCTCCTGTTTATATTAGTAATAGAACAAGCAAAAAACTAAAAGGTCCAAGTAAAAAAGCTAATGTTCTAAAAAAATATAAAAAAGGAGAAATATAATGAAAAAGAAGCTTTTACTCATCGCAATTACCACCGCAATTCTTGCCCTGACCATTACTCCGATGGTTGCCTTCGCACAGGACCAGGAGACGACCACGGCAGTTAGACCGATTAAAGATGGACTTGCCATCGTAGCCCCGCGTGCTGCGGCAGTCGGTCAATTGATTTCCATGACGGTCTTCCAGTGCTCAGACCAGACCCCGGTTGCAGGAGCTGGCGTCTGGGCGGTAGCACCTGACAGAGCCGAATTACTCAAGGGGGAAATGTCCAACCTGAAAAACTTGAGCGCTGCAGACCAGGATAAAAAGAGCGAAGAACTAATCAATCTTCATGGTATTTTCATTGGTAGAACGGATGCTACCGGTAAGGTATGGCACACTTTCGACACCGCGGGCAGCTATATGCTGGTGACATTCAAACCAGGATACTGGCCTGATATGCGGATGATTATAGTAGGAAAACCCGCAGGAACGATGCCCCGCCTGGTTATTGATGCTCCCGACAAAGCCGAAGTCGGAGAAAAAATTACTATCACAGTAACTGACAAAGCTAACAACGAGCCTGTAAAGGATGCCGGTGTTTGGGCTCTCAGTCGGGAAAAAGCCGAGGCAATTAAAGCTCAATTCAGCGCACAATCAACCGCCGCCGACCAGGATGCGGTAGCAGCCGAAGTCGAAAATGCTCTCAATATAAACGGTATCTTCCTGGGGACGACAAACGGTGCTGGAAAATTAAACTACGCTTTTGAAAATGCCGGCGGATATCTGCTGGTTACTTTCAAACGTGGTTACCTACCCGGCTTCCGTCCGATATTAATCGGTTCGACTCCCAAAGTTCTATCCATCGATGCGCCTTCAAAAGCAAAAGTAGGCGAGAAAATTACGATCACCGTCACCGAGAGAAATTCACAGGATGCTGTCAAGGACGCTGGAGTCTGGGCTCTCACAAGGGAGAACGCACTATCAGTTAAAGCTCAAATGGACGCTTTAAAAACAGCCGGCGATGCGAACGCTATTCTATCACAGGTTGAAAGCACATTGAATATCCATGGGATCTTCCTCGGCACGACCAATGGCGCCGGAAAAGTCCAATATGCCTTCGAGAACGCGGACGGCTATGTGCTGATAACTTTCAAACCCGGTTATTGGCCTGGATTTAAACCGATCATCATCGTTAGCGAACAACTTAAACCAACCACAAGCAATACAACCGCAACCTTGAAGTAAGTTCAGATACCGTTCCGGGGGTGGGGCAACCCGCCTCCGGAAATTTTTTTTATATCATCCGCTCGGGATATTAGAGATTAAAGGATTTATTCACCCTCTTCTTTTAATGGAGAGGCGTTATGACTTTCAAATTATTTCTTGCCAGTTCTGGGATTCATTTGCAGGTTTCATCCTCAAGGGGAAAAAAGTGAAATCCACACTAGATTTTACATAGATTTTACATTCGGTTAATAATTAGATTACATTAAGAGCTTACATTGATAGTAGTGAGAGGTGAAGTATGAAGAAGAAAACTCTAATTATCGGGGCGGTTTTGATAGCTCTGGTCGTTCTTACTGTCTGGGCTGTGCCGACATTCGCGGCTGATCCAGGTCCGACAACATCAGGCACCTTGACAGCAGGAAAAGTACGCATTTTAGCTCGGCTCTTGCTCGTCCAGGATGAAGCTAAGGTGGACGCATATATCGCTAAAGCTCAAACTGCCGGCAAGATCACTGAGGAACAAGCCGTCAAAATCAAGGAATTTTGGACGAACCATCATCAGCAGTTTACCAGGAAGGTAGTCCTTACCAGATTACTCTGGGTTAAAGATGGTACTAAAGTTCAGGCTTTCCTGGATAAAGCAGAAGCATCCGGTAAGATCACGAAAGAACAAGCCGGGAATGCTATGAACCTGTGGAATAAAATAAATAGCAAATAAGTACCATCCCGAATTCTTCATCAATGAGAGCCGACAGCGGTATAATAATCACTGTCGGCTCTTTATATAAAAGCTGCTTTTTTAATCGTGTATAATACAACTATTCGAGGATCGAATGCCGAATATATTAATTGTCGATGACGAACCTAATATTATCGAACTGGCGAGACTTTACCTTGAACGCGAAGGATTCAAAGTAGAAGGTGTATCCACAGGCAAAGATGCTTTGACCAGGCAAGAAACAGGCAAACCTGATCTTATCATCCTTGACCTGATGCTGCCGGATATCGACGGTTTTGACGTTTGCCGTAGAATTCGTGCCAAAAGTAACGTCCCTATATTGATGCTCACGGCAAGAAAAGAAGACATGGATAAAATTATCGGGCTTGAACTGGGAGCTGATGACTATTTAACAAAACCTTTTAATCCCCGCGAGTTGGTAGCCAGGGTGAAAGCAATACTCAGGCGCAACCAATCACCCATCAAACCGAGTTCTACCTTTTCGCTCGGTAAGTTGATAATCGATACCGCACGCCACGAAGTAACCAACAACGGAAAACATGTATCCTTAAGAACTAAAGAATTTGCTTTACTTGTAACGATGGCACAGAATCCGGGAATTGTTTTCAGCCGGGAGAAATTGCTCGAAGTGGTCTGGGGATATGATTATTACGGAGAAACACGGACGGTTGACGTTCATATAAATCATCTACGTGATAAGATCGCAGGCTCAGGAGTCGATATCGAGACTCTCCGCGGCTCCGGCTATAAAATGAATGCGACAGAGGCTTCGAGATGACTCTCCGGACGCGACTTTTCGGCACCTATGTGTTAATAGTAATATTCTGCCTGATGATTGTTGCTTTAGCCACGGTTGCCTTGCTGCGCGGCTACCGTGACCGTCTCACGATG
>CAYHBE010000073.1:0-7103 GCA_964354765.1 uncultured Dehalococcoidales bacterium
CGTCGCACCGATAGTTATCTGGGGTACGAACCTGCCGTCCATAACATCGACGTGGATATAGTCGGCGCCAGCTTTGTCTGCTTCGTGCACCTGTTCGCCTAAACGAGCAAAATCGGCAGACAATATGGACGGGGCAATTTTAATCTTTGGATGATTCTTCATCATACTCACGGAGAATTTCTCTTGCCCTCGCGATCTGCTGGGTAACCTGTTCCTTAGCCGTGCCGCCGGTCTGTTTGCGAGCAGCTATCGAAGATTCCACGGTAATTTTAAACACACCGTTATCGAACAAAGGTGAGAACTTCTTGTATTCTTGAATCGTAAGTTGGTTTAATGCTTTGCCCTTTTCCATGGCGAAGCGGACCAATTTACCAGTCTTTTCATGCGCGGTACGGAAAGGTTCTCCTTTTTTTACGAGATAATCTGCAATATCGGTAGCAAGCATGTAGCTCTGCTGTACGGCGGATTGGAGTTTCACAGTATTAACGCGTATATGAGTTAGCATTTCGGAAAATATGTTAATTGTGTTGACCAGTGTATCGCTGGAATCGAAAATACCCTCTTTATCTTCCTGTAAATCCCGGTCATAAGCGAGGGGAAGTCCTTTCATTGTCGTTAACAACGCCATAAGACTACCATAAACGCGGCCTGTTTTTCCGCGGGCTAATTCTGCCACGTCAGGGTTCTTTTTCTGAGGCATGATACTTGAGCCGGTTGTGAAGGCATCGTCAATTTCGATAAAATCGAATTCAGCTGATGACCACAGGACGAGTTCTTCTGAGAGACGTGAGATGTGCATCATACATACTGAAGCATTGAATTCATATTCCAGGATAAAGTCACGATCGCTCACAGCATCGATGCTGTTCTGACTGATTTCTTCGAAACCTAATTCCTCGGCGACGAATTGCCTGTCGATGGGATAGGTCACACCCGCCAAAGCGCCGCTGCCAAGCGGCAGAACAGATGTCCGTTTCATACAGTCCCAGAATCGTTCAACATCGCGTTCCAACATCTCGAAATATGCCAGCAAATGATGCGCAAGTAAGACTGGTTGTGCCCGCTGCAGGTGGGTATAACCGGGAACTACGACATCGATATTTTTTTCGGCAACGTCAACGATGCTCCTCTCCAGTTCGCGGATTGCGTCGATTGTCGTCAAGATACCCACCATTAAATAAAGGCGGATATCAGTAGCTACCTGGTCGTTGCGAGAACGGGCAGTGTGGAGCTTTCGTCCAACATCACCTATTTTTTCAATGAGCCTGGCTTCGATGTTCATGTGAATGTCTTCGAGCTCGGGCTTAAGCTCAAAAGTCCGCTGCTCGAGTTCGGAAATGATCGCTTCCAGACCGTCGATAATCTGTTTCGCCTCTTTCTCTGCAATAATACCCTGTTTTGCAAGCATCCTGGCATGGACGATACTAGCTATTGCATCCACAGAGCCAAGTCTGTAATCAAAATCAATTGACTGAGTATATTGCTGCACCAGTTTATCGGCTGCTTTACTGAACCGTCCTCTTATCTGGCTCATTTGTGTCGGCACCCTTTTAATTCGTTCTATATGATTAGTAGTCTTATTTCGAGGTCTTCTTTTTTCTCGTGCGGCTCTTTATTTGTTTTTTAGGCGCAATAATACTTAAAGGCCCTTCAGCATCGCCAAGCAGCTGCACCTGGGCTTGAGTTGCAACCGGCAAACCCCAGATGTGTATAAATCCCACTGCCATGCTCTGGTCGAATTTATCGCCCTTATCATAGGTCGCCAGGCTAAGATTGTAAAGCGATTTTGGAGCCATTCGCCCTACGACCATCGAATGAGCTTTAAACAATTTCGTCCTGATGGTACCGGTCACATAACGCTGACTGCTTTGAATATATGCGGATAAGTCCCTATTCTGTGCGCTGAACCAAAGACCATTATAAATAATGTCAGCAATTTCGATGGCGATTTTCTGCTTGAACCTCAACTGGTCTTTGGATAAAGTCATGGCTTCAAGCGCCTGGTGAGCCTGGATTAATACCGTTGCAGCCGGTGCCTCGTAGACTTCACGCGATTTGATACCGACAAGTCGGTTTTCTATATGGTCAATGCGCCCGATACCATGCTCACCGGCAAGCTCATTGAGCCGTTGAATCAAGGTAACGCCATCCAACTCGTGTCCGTCGAGGCTAATTGGAATCCCTTTTTCGAATCCAATTTCAATATACACTGGTTTGTTAGGCGCCTTTTCCGGTGATTTTGTCCACGAGTAAGCATCCTCTGGCGGTTCTGCCCACGGGTCTTCAAGGATACCAGTTTCGATCGCCCTGCCCCACAGACACTCATCGATTGAATACGATTTGTCCAGGGTGACTGGCAGTGGAATTTTGTATTTCTTGGCGTAAGCAATCGTCTCCGCGCGCGTCATACCCCATTCCCTGGCGGGGGCAAGTACTTTTAACTGAGGAGCCAATGCATGCACGCCGACATCGAACCGAACCTGATCATTTCCTTTGCCAGTACATCCATGGGCGACCGATTCCGCTCCTTCTTCCAATGCCGTATCCACTAAAAGTTTTGCCATCAAAGGGCGTGAAAGTGCGGTTGCCAGGGGATACTGACCTTCGTAGACGGCATTTGCCTGGAGCGCAGGCCAGAGAAAATATTTGACGAACATGTCCTTTGCATCGATAACGATGGCTTTAATCGCGCCTACTTTTAGCGCCTTCTCCCGTATCGAGGTGAAATCTTTTTCATTACCGACGTCAATTGTCAGCGTAATTACGTCGACGCCGTATTTTTGCTTAAGCCAGTGGACGGCTACTGATGTGTCTAATCCACCGCTATATGCCAGGATTGTTTTTGTTACCATGAGAGTTCTCCTTTGCAAATCTTCACACTTTTATACTCGCCAGTGCTTTATCTAAACGCGCCAGTCCCTCATCTATTTCGCTATTGGAAATGTTGAGTGCAGGCATAAGGCGGATCGCATTTGGTTTGATGCGGTTAACAAGTACACCTGATTGAAGACATGCCTCCAATGCCTGCTGCCCGATTTCCCTGGTAAACTGTACCGCTACCAGGAGTCCGCGACCGCGAACTTCGTTAATGAAAGGGTATTTTGACTTGAATTTGTTTAGAATCTCCATCAGATATTGTCCGGTTTTCTCTGCTGTGCCAGGTATATCATTCTCAATAACATATTTAATAACGGCGTATGCTGTGGCGCACGTTAAAGGATTACCACCAAATGTAGTGCCGTGATCGCCGGGAGAAAATACCGAGCATTTTTCTTTCGCCAGGAAAGCACCTATTGGTACTCCTCCACCAAGCCCTTTTGCCAGCGTCATGACGTCAGGCTCAATGCCGAATGACTGGTAGCCCCAGAGCGAGCCTAACCGTCCCACCCCTGTCTGAATTTCATCCAGAATCAAGAGGATTCCTTTCTCATCGCACCACTCCCTGACGGCTTTGAGATAATCGTTATCCGGGATATTCACACCGCCCTCACCCTGGACCGGTTCCAACATTACAGCACAGGTCTTCTCACTGGTGGCATTTTTGATTGATTCGATATTATTAAAATCCACATGTTTAAAACCAACCGGTAAAGGTTGGTAGGCATCCTGGTACTTCGGTTGCCCGGTGGCAGCAGTCATTGCCAGCGAGCGGCCGTGAAAAGAATTGAAAGCTGTTATCACTTCATAAGCTCCATCAAGCTTGAGCTTTCCATATCTCCTTGCCAGTTTAACAGCCCCTTCATTAGCTTCCAACCCGCTGTTGCACATAAAAACTCTATCGAGACAACTGTTCTTTACTAATAATTCAGCAAGTTTGATATAGGGAATGGTATAGTAAATGTGCGACGTCTGTATCAAAGTTTTTGCCTGTTCCGTAAGCGCATCGATTATTACTGGATGACAATGTCCCAGCACACAGACCGCCCACCCCCCCACAAAGTCGATATACTCTTTACCTTTATCGTCCCAGACTCTCGAAGCCTGCCCCCTTTCGATAGTGACGGGTATGCGTTCGATGCAATTGAAAAGTAATTCCTTTCCTAGTGTTTGCCAGTCTGTCATGTTAGTTACCCCCATTAGTCCCTATGGCTGGATGGTCGTACCGGTGATATTATTGTCTACAGCTTTCATCAGTGCTCCAGGTTCTCTGCCGTCGATAATACACGCAGTCGTGCCGACTTCGAGAGCTTTTAAACATCCGTTTAGCTTCGGAATCATTCCGCCTGTGGCCACGCCCGAATCGAGCATCTCTTTTGTCTGTTTGAGATTAAGTTTCGGAGTTAATTTTCCATTTTTATCCAGGACCCCTGGCACATCCGTAAGAAAAATAAGTTTTTCAGCTCTTATTGCAGCTGCAATTTCCCCTGCCAGCGGGTCGCCGTTAATATTCAACATCACCGGCTCTTCCGGCGATCGGTCGAATGCATAATAGGCGATCGGTGATATCACCGGGATAAATCCTTTTTGGAGCAATGCTTCGAGCACTGTCGGGTCGATTTTCCTTACTGAACCGACATAGCCGAGTTCTTTATTGACAACGCTGCTTTGCACCAGTGCGCCGTCGACGCCGCTGATACCGACGGCTCTGCCGCCGAGTGAGTTGATTGTACCGACAATCTGCTTATTTACCAGTCCTCCGAGGACTGCAGCGACCATATCCAGGGTGGGTCGATCAGTAACGCGTTCTCCGCGGACAAAGCTTGTCTCGATACCCTGTCTCTTGAGCCATTCTGTAACTAAGTTTCCACCGCCGTGAATAACGACAACCTGTATGCCATTTTTCTGCATTTCCACGATATCTTCAAGGATCGGATCGTGTTTCCCGAAGGTAGCTCCGCCAATTTTAACTACTATAGGCTTGTTCATTTGTAGGTAACCTCTGTACATTACCTTGAGCTGTGCGAAGGGTCTCCCACATTATTTCGCGGAGATTCTTCACTTCGTCCAGAATGGGACTAGGTGGTATAAGCACTATTAATCACCACGTATTGTTCTGTTAAGTCGCAGCCCCAGGCTGTCGCCGATGCTTCACCGATATTCATATCGACAATAATTTTTACTTCTTTTTTTTGTAAAGCTTTCACGGCAGTATCACGTTCAAACGATAATGGTTTACCCTGACTCAGGACAGGTATTCCCGCCATATATATGTCAAGTTTAGGTTCGTTTAGTTCAACGCCACTTCTACCCAGCGCTGCTGTGACGCGTCCCCAGTTTGGGTCATTGCCATACACGGCTGCTTTTACTAAGTTTGAACTGACGATGGTACGCGCAGCCTGGCGTGCATCCTGTAGGTTTTTCGCCCCTTTTACGGAGACCTCAATCAGCTTAGTCGCGCCTTCTCCGTCAGCGGCAATCGCTTTAGCAAGATAAACGCACACCTTGTCGAGCGCTTCCTGGAAAAGAGAAGCAATTACACTGTTGGCGTTTATAGGCTTATTTGCGGCGATACCGTTTGCCAGAACAAATACTGTATCGCTTGGGCTCGTATCTCCGTCAACTGAAATCATGTTGAAAGAATTATCCGCTGCCGACCGAAGTGCATAATCGAGGAATTCCTGTTCAACTGCCGCGTCAGTAGTAATAAATACCAGCATCGTAGCCAGGTTGGGATGGATCATCCCCGATCCCTTGGCTACTCCCGCTATGGTAAAGCTGGTATCTTTTGTTTTTACAATAACCCCGATCTCTTTAGGCTCAGTGTCAGTCGTCATAATGGCTCGAGTGAACTCATGTCCTCCATCTGTAGAAAGAATGATTTGGTTCACTCCTTCGCGTATTGATTTCATAGGCAAACGCACCCCAATGACGCCCGTGCTGGCTACCACTACTTCTTCAGGCTCTATACCCAGAGCTTTAGCTGTCACCGCCGCCATCTCGAAAGCATCTTGAAGTCCCTGTTCACCAGTGCTGGAATTTGCACAGCCGCTATTTACAACCACGGCTGAAATATTGCCTTTTCTCTGTAGATTATTCTGGTTTAGCACTACAGCTGCCGATTTTATCTGGTTGGTCGTGAAAACACCTGCCACAATACATGGTTCACAGGAGTAAATGATACCGAGGTCGAGAACATGCTCACCTTTTTTCTTGATTCCAGCATAGGTTGCACCGGCAGAATATCCTTGCGGCGTTGTGACCGTACCACCAGTCAGTATTTCTATTGCTGTCATAATAGACAATTATAGCAAATCTGTGTCTTGGATGCCGAAGAGCGGACTCAATAACTGTAAACTGAGACAAGAAATAGATACAAAAAAAGGTTAACTAAAACGTTACAACCTAACCTAGTTGAAAGCTAATAAATGACCGCTATGCTATTCTCCATTTGCACCTATTTGTAACTTGATGCTAGAATGCAGTCAAGATGGATTATATGGCACGGGCACTCTCGTTGGCAAAGCTGGCATTAGGTCATGTCAGTCCAAATCCGGCAGTGGGTGCTGTAATCGTAAAAAACCGGAAGATTATCGGGCAGGGATACACACAACCTCCGGGAGGCGCTCATGCTGAGATTGTAGCTCTTAAAGAAGCTGGCGCGTCGGCACATGGTGCCACTATGTATGTAACGCTCGAACCATGTTGTCATTTCGGACGCACGCCTCCATGTACAAAAGCAATCATCTCTGCCGGTATCAAGCATGTCCACGCCTCGGTGATTGATCCCAATCCTTTAGTTAATGGTCGAGGAAGAACTGAACTGGAGAAGGCCGGCATCGCTGTTGATATCGGGGAACACGAAGAAGAAGCTAATGAAATCATTCAGACCTATTCGAAATACATCACTACTAAAATTCCCTTCGTAACGACAAAATTTGCTATGAGTCTTGACGGCAAGATAGCTACGAGGACTGGTGATTCAAAATGGATAAGCAGCGAGGAATCCCGGCGTTACGTCCACTATTTGCGTTTTATTCACGATGCTGTGATGGTTGGTGTGAATACTGTCCTTACAGACGACCCGCAGCTTACAGTACGGCTTTGCTCTAATGGTGGTATGTCCCATAAACAGCCCCTCCGCGTGATTGTTGATGCAGAAGGAAGGACACCAACTTCAGCGAAGGTATTTGATGCCCTTGGCAAAGTTTTGATGGCCGTAAGTA
>CAYHBE010000074.1:0-3854 GCA_964354765.1 uncultured Dehalococcoidales bacterium
AAAATCTGAAAATCTTACCTCTTGATTGCCATACTTAATAGAATAAGGAGATTGTTCGTTTGTGAACCACTCTGCAAATCCAATAGCAAATTCATCTGCTGTTTGTTTCATAAGTGTATTTGTATTTTTCTAGTTTCACACCCCATTTTATGTACTCCATCATATTGACCGCAGTATTTACATTTGTTGTTATGCCAAAATAAATCGCAGTTGTATGCGTCGCACTCTCGGTTGGTGTTAATCCAGCCTTGTCTATATTCACTCACTGGCGCAGTAAACCGATAACAAATTTCTTTTGATGGGCAAAGCGCATCGTTGCATTTACTTATATCAGCCATTTTTAAACAATTTTAACGATTGCTCGTGGTTAAACTTTTGTACAAATTTATCATTATAATCAAACTCAAATCCAAAAAAACTATTGTCATCCGTATAAATAAAAACATAAAACCAGTGCCAACAATCAACCCTATCAATCCACTTGCTAGGAACTTGTAAATTCTTTGCAATAGCCGACAATCGATAAGGTCTGCCTAACTTTGAAAGTTGAGGCGTAAAGGTTAAATTTAAGTCGGTTGGTTTCATCGAGTATAAATTTCCCTTATTTCGTAATTGTACAAGCCTTTTAGCTCCGCTCTTAATTTAGCGTGTTCTTCAGTTCTGTAATAAGTTTCAGAGTGTGGGTTCTCTTCTGTCCAAATGTAAAATTGTTTTGTCATTTTGTAATTGTTTTAAGTTTCAACAAATATTAAATAAATTTTTTTATTAAACTAATTTTTTAACATAAAATCGTTATACCAATCCATAAACATATCAAAATCAGTAGCTACAAAGTAAACACCACCCGCACGAATTATAACATCTCGATACTTCATTTGATCTTGGCTCATTCTGTCTTTACCTATCTTAACTTCAATCTTTACCGATTTGCCTTTAATAGTTGCGCTTATATCCGCAGTTCCATTTGTAGATGTGCCTTTGATATATTGCATACTTCCTATTGTTTTTCTGCGCCCTAAACAATCCTCAACTACTTTGGTTTTATCAATCATTCTACCCATCGAACTAATGCGCTCGGCTTGGTGTCTAGATAGGTTTAAAAAGTCCTTAATGCATTTTGTAAGTCCGTTGGCGGTTTTATCTGAATACTTTGGAACTGGAATGCAGTGATCAGGAAAAGATGGATATTTTTCTTTGAGTTCAAGTACTGCCAGATTGACTAGAATTGTTTTGTTTTGTTTGTTCATTGTAAAAAAGTGTAAAAGTGTAAAAAAGTGTAAAAGTGTTTTTTACACTTTAAGTTATTGATTTTTAAATAATTATACTGTTGTAAAAAACTTTTCTAAAAAAAGCATAAACTATTATAAAAAAACATAAAGCATTAATTCTCTTATAGTTTTACTCTTTTTACTTTTACATTTTTACAAAATAATAAAATAATAATATAAATAATTAATATACAGTTATTTATAATTTTTTTTTAGTGTAAAAAATGTGTAAAAAAGGTGTAAAAAACAAAATTTTAAACTTATTTGTTTTTTACATAATTAAAAAGGTATTTCGTTATCTTCTTCATTATCAATTACTTCATTTTTTCTGTAAAAAATAAAAGGCGTTCCTGTTTTTTTAGTAATAGAGTTATCTTCAAAAGCTACATACCTCTGCATTTGTAAAATTTTACATTTCATTTCATCCTTTAAAACTTTACGAATGTAAGATATTGAAAAATTATTGTTATGTATAAACCATTTTTCTTTAATGTCTTTTGAAGTTGCAGTAAACTCATTTAGATTATTATTATTATTAAAATGGTCATCAATTAAAATTTCTAGTTCTTTGTATAAACCTGATCTACTTTCTTCTTTTACTGAATTAAGACTATCTGTTGCAATTTCATCTTTTGTAAAAACCATTCTAGATTTTGAAAAATCTATTGGAGATAAATTTAGTAAAAAATCTAAAAAAGCTGGTATCTCATTAAATAATTGACTTTCAATTTGTGTGTTTTTCTCTTCAATAGGTTTAATTTTTCTAATCCAAAATCGAATTTCATCATCATCAATTTTCATAAAGTCAGTTTCTTTATTAGTACAAAGAATTATTTTACCATAAAAAGGTATAGAATATTCAGAAACAAACTTTTGATTTACGGTTATTGTTTTAGCGGTAGCTATTGACTTTAATTTTTCAACTGTTGCTCCTTTTTCTGCCACAGCTTCATCAATCATTATAATATTCTTATTTGCGTATAGCGAATTAAAATCCCTTGTTATTTCAGTAGGAGAAACCATTACTGAACTTTGACCAAATATCATTTGTATCCAATTTAAAAAAGTAGTTTTACCAGTTTCTCTTTCGGTAGAAACAAGAACTAAAATAGGCATAATTTGTTTTGGAAATTCAAACAATAATTTCATATATTTTAAACCTAAATCAATTTGTTCTCCAAAAATATGATTCATAAACTTGATTGAAGTTTCATAAGTTCCTGATAATGGAGTGTGCTGGAATTTAGGATATAAATTATAAAATCCGTTTAGCGATTGTTGGTAATCTATATTATTAGGAATAATAGTAAAGTCATCATACTTATCAATTCTTTGAATTAAATCTGAATTATGATCTAGTTTAATCTCTTCTTTTTTCCACGCTTTTAACTGCTGGGAAATACCACCATATCGATCTTCTTTATGTATAATTTTATAATAGTCAGTACCTACTCTAATATAAGGAACTGCAATCTTCATTAAATTAAACTTCACAAAAGACAAAGAATGGAAGTAATTGTTTTTAAATCTAATTTGTGTTAAAATTTGAAATTTAGAATAAACACCATTTAGCAAATCAAAATCATTATTATTAATAACTTCGATTGTTAAATTATCAAATTTAAAAATAGGTTCTTTTGCATATTTTTTCCAAACGTAATCATCTTTAAATTCGTATTGATCTAGTTTGTTTTTAAAAATATCTTCAAACTCTCCGAATTGACAAAACCAGTCAAAAGGATTAATTGAAATGTCTGTTTTTTTGTTGATGAATTTTTTATCCATAATTAATTTATAAATGAGAAAACCCTTTAAGCCATCACACTTAAAGGGTTGTTCTCGGTTGCTAAAAATTAGCAAAATGAGTTCCTTGCAAGTGATGGGTTGCAATGCAAATATAATATTATTTTATAAACAAAGGTTTAAATTGTCCGTTTAAAATCATTGTTTTTGCAGTTTTTTTATAAACTTCTGCCATTTGTAATCCATTATGTTTACGATTTAAGTAAGCATTATTATTAATACAATTTTCAATCAATTCTATTGCATTACTTTCAGAAATATATCCAGCAGCAATATAACCACCTAAAGCAAAAGACACCGCCCTAAGTTGCGGATGACCGTTTGAAGTGATTTTATTAGTTGCTGATACAATTATTTTATCAATATTGTTATTTGATTCAGTAACATAATATTGTTGAATTTTTAAAGGTTCTGGAGCAGTATATTTTTTATTCCATTCTGTATAATTATTTCGATATAAAATATCTGTATCATAACTCATAAACATTGGCAATACTGCGTTTTGAGTTGCGATATCAAAACCGTTATAAATAGATAGTTCTTCACGAATAGCGTTATAGTAGCTTTTAAATTCGTTTACATTTTTTGAAATAGGTATTTTAATTAATGCCCTAACTCCTTTTTTTGAAGCTGATAACCAGCAGCAAATAATAAATTTATATTCTTTGAATAACGCCTCTTTAAATTCTTTTGCATAGTCTGTTTCTAATCCGTCAAAATCTACCGTTAAAAGACCTGTAAATCTATTTATATCGCTATATCTACGCTTATCATTAACTAATA
>CAYHBE010000074.1:3864-7102 GCA_964354765.1 uncultured Dehalococcoidales bacterium
AATACTGCTGGAGTAAAAAAATAAAGATGTCTTTTCAATTCGTCTTTTTCGGCTTTGTTATTAGAAAGTGAGGCAATTTGTATCTTTTCAAATATATCTTTAAATTCAGGTTTAGGATTTACCATAGATTGAATCCAATAATCTAAAGAAACGCAACCTAAAGGAGTTGTATTTCTTATATCTGATCCGTAGTATTGGAATAGTATTGTTTTCATAATAATTTAAGTTTATTATAATTATCATAATGAACATAACTACCATCGTTTCTACCTGCATAAATATTATTAGAAAAAATAATAAAGTTACTTAAAGAAAATATATATTTTCCACTGCCTTGATTTCTTACTTCTCCTACATTAAAACTTCCTAAAAATCCATTAAAAGTATGATGATCACAAAATCTATTATGCCTATCTTGATGCCAAACATTATTTTTTCCAATCCATTGATTAATTTTTACCGATGAATCTTTAATTACTTTTTGCTTTTCATTAAGTAAAAAATAATTATATGATAAAGATGGACAAATAAAAATAGGTATTTTTTTAAATACTGGATTTTCTTTATAAATAATATCAAATTCCATTTTAGTATATAAAATAGCTTGATTAACAAATCTTCCTATTTCTTCTCCTCTTTTTTTATTAGGAATTTTACATTCGATTCCAAAAACAATATTTTTATCATTTTTATAAATTAAAATCATATCAATTCTGCCTTTTCCACATTTAGATGTACATTCTCTTTTTACAATAAAATGTTTGGAAAATATAACTTCTAATTTATCAACAAATTCTTTTTCTAATTGTTTCATATAAGTAAAAACCCACAAATCAAAAGGTCGTCGTCTTTATCATTGTGGGAATTTTATAAAATTGTTTATGTAGCGACGACTCTACTAATGCAAATATAACAAAAAATGGCACGTAAAATTAATCACGTGCCTTTTTTTTAATCAGAACGGAAGATCTGGAATTGAATCAGCAACTTGACCGGTAGGTTGCGAATTTTGTTGAGGCGCATCGCTTAACTTTTCAATTCTCCAACCTTTAATAGTATTAAAGTATTTTGTTTCTCCAGCAGGATTTACCCATTCTCTACCGCCTAAATTAATAGACACCTTAACATCTTGACCAACTGAAAGTCCATTTAATAAATCGGTTTTATCTTGTACGAACTCAATCAGTATAATTTGTGGGTATTGATCTTCTGTTGCAACTACTAATTCACGTTTTTTAAAAGATGTACTTACTTGTTGTTCATCTCCTATTACTTTTACTTTTCCTACTACTTCCATTGTTTATTATTTATTAAATTAAGTTTATATTCATTTTTAATTGTTTCAGCTTCAAAAATTCTATTTAAAATTTTATCGCAAATAGCATCGTCTTTTTCAATTATAATTTCGTGCCAATACTCTATACCCTCAAAAATATAATAGTTGAAGAAATGCGCCTTATTTCTATTTGTAGCCATCATTTGCATTTGCATTTGATAAAGATATTTATCATCTACTTCATTTGTAGCTACTAATTTAAAAAAAGTATTTGCTTTTGGGCATTTGATTTCTAAAATAGCATCACTTCCAACTAATCCATCAGGAGATGCTCCAGCATTATCGCCTAAATCAAAAAAACCACATTCGGTAACATCTATAAAATCAAATGATTTTAGTTCTTTAAATTTAGCAAAAGCCAAAGGTTCTAATTCTGTACCTCGTTCCATATCGTATGAAACAAAGTTATCTTCAACTTCTCCAAACAGTTCTTCAACTGCTTTATCAAAAGCATAACTTTGCCCTGTAAGTCCAAGTGCTTTAATTCCCATTAGTTTGTAAATCTCACTAGCTGTAAATTTACCTAATCTTTGTTGTTTCCATTCTAAAGTGCGCTGTACTGCTTCCATATTTCTGTTGTTAAATTATAAGATTTTTCAATTTGTTCTTTTGTTGCATTTGCTTTTTTAGCAGCTTCAAAATTAGCCGCAGTAAAATCGGGTTTTACTTTTACAATCGGTTGCAAAGGTTTAATTCTAACTCCATCTGTTATTGCTCCCATCATTTTTACGTTGCGATCAACAAACAATTCTATTTTCATTCCTTTCCAATTCTCTATTATGTGGCATTCCTTACCTAGTAATCCATTTTTTTTAGCAAATCCAGCTAATATCTTGTTATTAGTTGAATTTAGTTTAAGCGGTTTAATAGGTTCAATAAAATGGCAAAATATACCATCCATTTTAGTTCCTGAAACATCTACATTAGTTTCAAACTTTACTTCTTTAATAGTAAAAATTAACGGTATTTTATCCGTTTCCATAGCGTCTAAATCGGCACTAGCTAAATGTGTACTTTTTCTGTACTTTCTCCAATCGGTTTGAGTTTCCATAATACTTTAATTAAAAAACCCACTCAATGACCGCCAAGTGCAAAGAGTGAGTTAGTTATAAATTCAATCTTGGCGGATTTGTTTGCAATAATAATACTTTACATACTACTATCAAAATTTTTGCGAATAATTGTATCGATTTTTTTACTTATATCGTTAAAATAAGTTGTTTTGAGAATGGTATCGGTAGTCGATAGTTCGTTATTCATTTCCTCAAACAAAGAGATCAAATCTAACCTAGCTTTTTTCATCTTTGGAGTTGTAGCTTGTAATTCGTCTAAGTTTTCTAACATCAAATGCGATAGGCATACTAGCTTATGCATTAATTGGTCTTTACGTTTGCTCATAAATAACTCTTTGGCGTATAATTTAATTTACTTTCAACTAAAATGCACTCGTCATTTTCTTCCCACTCGTCTAAAATTCTGTTAATCTTTTTAGAACTAATTGACATTCTATTTATGAATGTTTGTCGCCCGAAATACTCGAACCTAAACCATAACTCGATAATAGTTATTTTAAAACTACTGTAATCTTTTCTCCTATCCATTATAATAACTCATCTAATTTTTTATGCAAATACTCATAATCATTTGAATAAACGCTTTTGATTATCTCAATCACTTTAGCGTTAACCGCTTTGCGATATGCAACTGCATTATACATTTGATTGATTTGAGATTCTAAATGCAATATCTCTGCTTCCATCTCCTCCTCGTAACTTAATACTGGATTAAGTTCTTCTTGGTTCGCTGGGTGTAGTGAGTTACCAACTCCTATCACCATTTCATCGTAATTGCTCATTAGTATCTAAATATTATTTGTGATAAAAACCAAACCGCTGCGCCAAA
>CAYHBE010000075.1:0-7011 GCA_964354765.1 uncultured Dehalococcoidales bacterium
TACTTGACATAGATACCTGAGCTATATCCATATTCCAATTCTTTGTCACCTGCTTTTGCCGTCCCCACTACCGAAGGGAAATTAAGGTTAAGATTAACACCGTCGAAGAGGTCATATTGCTTTTTCACAGCCACAAAGTTCATCATTGCCCGCCCGGCACTGACCCGCATTCCCAGGTCGGTAGGAGTCATAGGGATAAACTTCGGTTCATCTCCAGTAGTGCCCCGAGTTATAGCCCAACCAACCGGGTCTTCGTTGAGTAATAGTTTTATGTTGCCCGCCATGACCTTCTGCACCATCGGTTTAACGTCTTCGTAACTGATAACGGGAAACGACTGCCGGTAGCTGTTTACATCAGTGACTTTTGAGGCGTTATGCTCACTCCCGTAATTTGTTTGTGCAAAAATACCCAGAAGTTTTTTAAGGACTGTTTCCTGCGCCTGGGCAGGTTGGGAAACAGCATCGTGCCAGGGCTGCAGCATCAGACCGAGAAATTGGGCGATTTCCTGCGGGTTACGGTTTTGCATATTAAACACCTCGTGATATATGAATTTTAGTTTATAAGATTGTTAACGACGTGCCACCAGAATAAGATGACTCCCAACATTTATGAGGCCAGGGTCGGTGTTCAGTCTACGTTCTAGATCAATCAAGGTTGACCAAGCGCGCCCATCTGTGGCGATTGTTTCCCCTGAATTCGCTCGTTCGCCGATTGTCACGTTAGATCCGGCAATTTCTAGTAGTTTACATTCTTTGAAAAGGTTTGTTAGCTCTTTGCCAGTAAATAGGTGCATAGGTGCGTGAAGCATCTTAGCAGTGCGGGAGTAGAAACCTGGTATATTTCCTGTCTTCAGGATATGCCACAAACCGGGCTTGCCATATTCATCCTTATCCGGTTCTTTTAAAATTGGTAAATCTGCTTGCCGGCTGACACCTACTATTGTTCCCATTCGGCTCATTACGCTTATTAATAATGTCCCAAGTTTCTTGGTAACTCGTTGTAATTCGGCAGCCGCTTGACGACGTTTTTCGCATACGTAGGAAAGAGCCCCACCGAAGCATACTACAATATCAAAATACTTATCTCCAAACACGGATAAGTCAACGATATCAGCCTCAATAAACTGCTCTACTTGATCTAGAACATGTGCCTTAGTCAGCTTTTGCTTGGCGAGACTGAGTTGTTTTTTAGAGATATCAAGAACCGTGATTTGAGCGCCGAGCCGCGCTATTTCGATGCTAAAACGACCGGGACCACTACCTGCATCAAGAACTCGGTCGCCCGGTTTAATGTAGCGCCGGATGTAATCCGTATGGATTATTGCCTGCAGGCGTCCATAGGCTGTATTTTCAAGTCGTGACCATTCAGCTAAACCATAAGTATCGTAAAAAGTTTTAGTATACTTTGGGTCATACATGGTAGCATATTATACCACCGCGATGAGTTTTTTAATCATGTACTCGCCGTTGGACTCGTATCCTTCTGCACGATAGTATTCCTTGGCGCCCACGCCGCTCAAGACATACACCTCTGGCAATCTGAATTCTTCGCGGGTAATTCTCTCGGCTTCTTTTAGCAGTGCTTTACCCAAACCCTTGTGCTGCGCGGAATTGTCATCCTGCTGGCGTAAAGGCACCTCGGCACCGTAAACATGAAGCTCCCGGATAATAGAAGTCGTGGGGTTCTCTTTCTTTCCAATGACCGGAATCGGGTCAGGCTGAATACGCAGCCTTAACAGACCAAAAAGTGTATTGTTCGCATCTTCAAACGAAATAAAAATCTCTTTGCCGCCGGAAGCTTCATATTCCAAACGTTTTAATACAGGAATTCCCGCATTTTTTCCGCTCCTGGCACGGTGACCGTACTCGCGACATCGTATGCACTTGCATTCTGTACCTTTTGCTTCCATACGTTTCTTTACAGGACCACGCAAAGAGTCTTTCAATCCGGCGGTAATAAACTTCACAGGAATATCCCTGAGGACGCGAGAAATACGCACGTATGGCGGAACAATTGCCTTGATATCAGCCACCAATTCAATCATCGTTTCGTCTTCATAAGGCTGGTATTTGCCTTCCCTGTACCATGTCTCCAATTCAGTGCCTGCCACGACCATGGTTGGGTAGATTTTCAGTCCATCGGGGCGGAAGCGCAGATCATCGAATAACTGTCGCGACATCTCCAGGTCATGCGTAGGATTAGAACCCGGCAATCCCGGCATCCAGTGGTAATGCACTTTTATTCCGTGTTGTTTTAACAAACGGGTGGCAGTTACGACCTCATCAATGCCATGTCCTCGCCGTACCAATCGATATATTTCATCGTCAAGCGTCTGCACGCCAATTTCTACACGGGTAGTGCCGAATTCCAGCATCCGTTCGATTTCTTCCTGCCCGCAATAATCGGGGCGGGTCTCGATGCACAGCCCGACGCAGCGTGATACTGCTTGTTCATTTATCCGCTTAGCTTCTGCAAGAGAAGCAGACTCGACACTGTTCATGGCATCGTAGCATTCCTTGACGAACCGGTACTGGTATTCTTCAGAAGTCGCCAGGAAAGTCCCGCCCATAATAATTAGTTCAACCTTCTCGATCGGATGACCCATGTCTGCTAAGCCTCGCAACCGCACCTCTACCTGGCGTCTGGCATCGAATTCGCATTCACGTCCCCGTAGTACTGCAGGCGACTCCGGAGTGTAGCTCTGCGGAGTTGCCGCAAACGTCGGACAATACACGCACCGCCCGGGGCAAGGAGCCGGTTGGGTCATGACTGCCACCGGTGTTACGCCGGAAATGGTCCGGGTGAACTTTTTCATCACGGTCGGTCTTTTCTGCATGGCAATAATAGTGTAGCAAATCTAACTCAAATCTCAAAGTTTAAAAGTCAAAGCGATTAAAGCTATTTATTGTCGATATGACTTTTAACTTTTAACTTAATCTACTATACTATCGGACATGGCAGATGATCTCCGCGAGGTATTCAACCAGATAGCGCCCAGCTGGTACAATTTCCGGCACCATACGATCTTTCGTGTTGAGCTCGAAGAGCTGGCAATCAGATGGGAAGGCGGCAAATTACTTAATATCGGGTGCGGGCACGGCGCCGATTTCCTGCCGTTCATAAAAGCGTTTGAACTGCACGGGATTGATTTCTCGGGGGAAATGTTAAAACTCGCTGTGAAATACGCTGAAAAATATAAGTTTACGGCGGGGTTGGTTACTGCCGACGCCACAGCGCTTCCTTATAAAGACGCCACCTTCGATAAAGCCATTGCTATAGCAACCTATCATCATCTCACCAAAGAACAGCGGTTACCTGCTTTAAATGAATTGAAACGCGTCTTGAAGCCCGGAGGCGAAGCATTTATTACGGTCTGGAACCGCTGGCAGCCGCGTTTCTGGCTCAAACGAGAGGACTTAAATGTCCCGTGGCGTATGAAAGACAAAACTCTATATCGATACTACCATCTCTTCACCTATGGGAGGCTGGCACAACTGGCACGGCAGGCGAGTTTTGAAGTGGTAAGAATATCCGCGGAAAGAGATTTCCGGTTTCCGTTAAAAACCTTCTCGCGGAATATTTGCATTTTGGTGAAGAAAACGTAATAACCGTTTAATATAGCTAAAAGTGATATACTGAAAGTTACAGTAACAGGAGGTCGCAAACGCTGATGTTAACCAAGATCAAATGCCCCAAATGTAACACTGAGGGCACTTTTTCGATTTCAGACCCTGTTTTCGATGGCCCATACAAGTGCTGGAAATGCAAAGAAATGTTTCACATCAGGATGGAACACGGCGCATTAAAAAATCTCGAAGCTATGTCTGCGGAAGAACTCGAAAAATATCAACAGACAGAAGCAATTAAAAATAAATTCAGAAGACCCGGATAGCTTGTCTAACCGCCTAACATAAAAGGATAAGGATAAGGTAGAGCCATGCCAGTTGTCATTGTCGAAATGTGGGAAGGTCGGACGATCGACCAGAAAAAACAGTTGGTAAAAGATATTGCCGCAGCCTTTGTTAAAATGGGAGTTGCGGAAGAACATCTGCAGATTATTTTAAAGGACGTTCCCAAGCATAACTGGGCTACAGGCGGCAAACTCGCTTCTGAAAAGTAATTATTTTCGGCGGCACGGAGTAAAAAATCATGAACCTTGGTAGCTGGATATTAATAATTTCGCTTTTAATTATACTTCTTCTGTTTACTCTTTTAAGACCACGATCTAATCCTCGAAAATACCCTGAGATCATCCAATCCCTTATTTACGATATTAAATTGAACCTGGCTTTAGTCGAGACTTTCCAGCAGCGGATAAAACCGAGAATTTTTGAACATAATAACTGGGAGATGAATAAGACCAAAATCGGTTTCCTCAGTGAGACTCAGAAAACGTTGCTCAAAGATACATTTACCCTGACCGATGAACTCAATGTACCAATCCGGGCGGCAAAAAAAGAGAAATCCGATTCCTATAAGAGCCTTGACTTGACAAAATACAAGGAACTGCTTGAAAAGAGCCAGAAAGAGCTTGAGGACTGGATGGTAACCAACACCGGTCAGAAAGAACTGCCGTTAAAATACCCTTCCCTGTGGAACATCTTCACCGGCGATCGCTAGCTTTTCATGCTAAAGCTATTTTTCAAGATCGAAACGCGTTTCTCCCCAGCGTTTTATGTGTTCTTCCACTAATTGCTGCAGGTGGTCCTTAAATTCCGATGAGTTAACGTAATCGGTCGTCATGATAATAGCGTCTTCACGGTTATCAAGGTAATAGCCTTTTCGTAAGCCGGTCTTGCGGAATTCATATTTCAAATATAGGTTTTGCGCAATCGTATTCGATACACGTACTTCCAGGGTAACAATGCGCGCCCGGTGTTTCCTGGCGAGGTCAATGATTCCGATTAAAAGCGCTTCTCCCACTCCCTTGTGACGATATTCTTCGGCGGAAGCGATGCTCATGATATGCGCTTCGTCGGCTAGTATCCACATTCCGGAATAGCCAATAATGTGCTCTTCAGTTGGGGGGTCGCTGCTGTGCCGTTTTAATAGATTTTTGATGCGATTTATTAAATTCGTCGTTGGTTTCTCGCTGGAGTTGGATTGGTTCGCAGCGATAGGACCTTCGCTTGCCACGACATAGAAAGCCATGTGGTTTTCAAGCTCTCGCCGGAAATTTGTCGGCGGCCATTCAGTTGGAAAAGCTTCCCTGTCGATCCTGGCAACCTGCGCCACGTCCTCTTTGGTCATGGGACGGATATACATCAACAAAATCCCTCTTAACCAAAGATTCTAACACACGACGATGGGACATTCACATGAACTTTTTGTCTAATCTGTGCCTATCCTTTTCCAAAACATAACGTTATAATATTAGCACGGGGATAAATACCTCGAACTTATATATCACCAAACAAGGTTTGGCGCATGAAGGGGATGTTATTCCAGTGCAAGACCAGAAGAACCTTGTCCAGAAAGCAAGGCAAGGGGACAAGGAGGCTTTCGCAGAGTTATATGAAAGCCATTTCGATAAAATTTACCGGTATGTGGTAATCAAGATTGGAAACAGGACTGAGGCTGAAGATATGACCCAGCAGGTCTTTATTAAAGCTTACGAGTCGATAGGCTCGTATCAATACCAGGGTTTCCCATTCAGTGCCTGGCTGTTCCGCATCGCCCACAACCAGGTAGTAGATTATATCAGGAAAGCGAGCAAAAAACCGACCGTCCAATTAGATGAGTCGCTGCCGATCAAGGGCGATAGCGACCCGCAGGGCGAAGTTGAACTTAAACTCAATATCGAGCAAGTTATCATTGCTACAAAGCAGTTGACTAAAGCGCAACGCGAAGTCATCAGCCTGCGGTTTGCAGGTGGGCTGTCCATTTCAGAAGTCGCGACGGCGATGGGAAGAAGCGAGAATGCGGTAAAGGCATTGCAGCACAGTGCTATACTCGCGCTGCGTAAGGTACTCAAAGCAGGCGAACACGATGGAAAGATCTAAAATAGAAAACATATTTAATGAATGTCTGGAAAAGCTGTTGACCGGGACAGAGACGGTCGAACAGTGCCTCGGGCATTATCCCGCCCAGGCAAAAGAACTCGAACCTCTGCTGCGGACTGCGATGTCGGTTAACAAGGCGATCGACGTCAAACCGACGGCGGAACTTAAAGCGCGCATTCGATATAACCTCCAGTTGAAGATGGCGGAAGTCGGGAAACCGCGGCGAGCGTCGTGGTTTAGTTTGCAGCCGAGATGGGCACTGGCAGCAGTAACCGTGATGCTGGTGTTCGTAATCGGAGGCGGCACCTTCCTGGCAGCCGATTCCAGTATGCCCGGCAGTCCCTTATACCCGGTGAAACTCTTTACCGAGAACGTCAGCTTAAAATTAGCCGGTTCGGATGCGGAAAAGGCTGAATTATCACTGACCTTTGCAGACCGCAGGGTAGCTGAAATGAATTACATGCTGGAGAACGGCACTTCAAGCACGAAGCGTGTCGAGATAGTCTCCAGTAACTACATTGATAATGTCAACAGGGTTAATAATATTACTTCCGGCGAACAAGGTGAAGTTTTAACCACCATGGCAGCGACTGAAGCGCAGCGCGAAGAAGCAGCGACAGACAACACTTTTAGCGGAGCGGCAGCCACTTCGCCTCCGCTGGAAAAAGCTGCCGAGCCTACCTCTCTTGCACCTGAAATCACCCTTTCTATCCCTACTACGGGGGCGGCTGATGCTACCCTGCAAGCCCCAGCCGGCCAGACGGACGAGTTGACCAGGATGATCCAATACTATGCCTTTAATCACCCCAAGCAGCTCGAAAAATGGTTAAAAGACCCGGCTATCCCGGAGCAGTACAAGATTACCATTCGCCGCATGTTAGCGGACCTTAAAACCCTGAAACAGTAATAATGCTGAAAAAATAAAAGGGTTACTCGGCAATCCCAGGGTAAGCTTAGTTTTCTCATCGAAATGCGGTCAGTTCACAACGCCCCATCTCCTAGCCTCTT
>CAYHBE010000076.1:0-6968 GCA_964354765.1 uncultured Dehalococcoidales bacterium
AAGGATGATTGTAGTAACAGGTGCGACAGGGCACATCGGGAACGTACTCTTACGCGAGCTGGCGTCGCGGAAAGAATCTATCAGAACAATAATTTTGCCCGGTGAGGATGTCTCCCCGCTTGATGGATTAACAGTTGAGATTTTGGTTGGTGATATTAGAGACAACGAGTTTCTCCTGCGAGCTTTCAGTGGCGCAGATACGGTCTTTCATCTCGCTGGCTTTATCTCGATCGTTCCTGGAAACAAAAAGCTTCTTCATAGTATTAATGTGGAAGGCACAAGGAACGTCGTCGAAGCGTGCCTGCAGACGGGTGTGAAGCGACTGGTCTACACAAGCTCGATACATGCAATCCAAGAACCTCCCCACGGCACTACCATCGACGAGTCTTTTCCTTACGATCCGTCGAGCGTAATGGGTGATTATGCGAAGTCTAAAGCGATGGCAACTATCGAAGTACTCAAGGGTATTAAACGCGGTTTAAATGCAGTCATTGTCTGCCCAACCGGAGTAATTGGTCCGTATGATTTCAAAAATTCCGAGATGGGAAAACTGATCAGGGATTATATGTCTAACAAACTCAAAATGTACATCGATGGCGCTTATGATTTCGTTGATGTTCGTGACGTGGCGCGCGGATTAGTGCTTGCTTCTGATAAGGGTGAATGTGGAGAAAGCTATATTCTATCCGGGCAGCGTATTTCTATAGTTGATTTACTACAAGTTCTGCAGAAGACTACCGGAATAAAAGCCCCACTTCATAAAGCTCCGGCACGGCTCGTTCGAGCGTTGGGCAGGTTATTTACACCGTTCTACCGTCTCTTCAAAACTAAACCGCTCTTCACCACTTACTCAATCGATGTGCTAAAGAGCAACTCGTATGTTAGTTCTGAAAAAGCGGCGCGGAAGCTCGGCTATTCTAAACGATCGGTTTTCGAATCGATAGCCGATAGTGTTGCCTGGCTCAAGACAAGGAAAAAGTCCCGGTCAGCACCTTAAACCTTAATCGTGAACTTCCCGTTTTTATAAAACAGCGTATTATCAACCCGAATTTCACCGCCATCGCGCAGGTCGCAGACCATATCCCAGTGTATCGCAGACTCATTCGTGCTGCCCGTCTCCGGGTAACCTGCACCTAAAGCCATGTGAAACGAACCGCCTATTTTTTCATCGAACAGGATTTCACGGGTGAATTTTGTGATGCCTTCGTTTGTGCCTATCGCAAACTCACCAACCCGCTTCGAACCTTTGTCAGTCGCGAGCGTTTTCATAAGGAAGTCCTGGTTCTTATCTGCAGTCGCTTTGACAACCTTTCCTTTTTCAAACCAGAGACGAACACCCGTCACTTCCCGCCCATTATAGATAGCTGGATAAGAGAATAACACATGACCTTCGGCACTATTTTCGACAGGACCTGTAAATACCTCACCGTCAGGAATATTTTTATCTCCGTGGCAACTAATAAATGTGCGGCCTTCAATGTTCAACGTCAGGTCGGTTTCCTTTCCTACCAAATGCACCTTCTTTTTGCCTTTGAGCCACTTCACAATCTTTCCCTGGTAAACCGCGATTTTCTTCCAGTACCCGATTGGATCATCTAAATCCGGCATGCAGGCGTTATATAAAAAGTCTTCATAGTCTGTCAGGCTCATTTCAGCATCCTGGGCAAAAGCGTTAGTAGGAAATGGCGCCAAAACCCAGCGCATTTCACCGGCAGCAGTCCTCTGCATCATCATCTTCATCAACTCACCGCGTGACTGCGCCCTCATGACCATTTTCTTCGGATCGATACTGCTCAATTCTTTAGTATTTTGCTCTGCTATGACATAGATACGGCAGTCGCAGGTAGACATTGCCAGCTTCACAGGCTCAGGGATGTGCTTCAGTTGATCGTCACTCGCGTACTTAAACATTAACTCTGCTTCGCCGGGAAATGTTGATAAGACATACGGATTACCGCCCGCCTGCAACACTTTCTGATATACAGCCTTGATTAAAGGTTCACCAGCAGTGCTCCCTTGAATCATCACCTTTTCCCCGGGTTTGACAGCAACCGAATAGTTGACCAGTAGATTGGCAAGTTTTTCGATTCTTGCGTCTGCCATTATTTTCTTCTCCTTCATTCAATACGAAATAATCGGCGTGCGTTCTTATACATCCACTTCTCTTTAACCGAGTCTTTGAGAGGTAAGGCAAGCATTTCTTCAACAACCTGTTTAACAGGCAAAGAATAGGTGAACCAGCTCGAGGCAAATACTACCTTGTCCTGGAGCAGAGTATTGCCATATTGCATTAGCATCTCCCATCCAGAACCGGGAGTCGCAAAATATTTGGGTCGATGCGCCGCAGTGCTGATATAAAGATTCTGGTGACGCCTAGCTAATCCGATTAGTTCGGGAACCCACGGCCATCCGCCCAAACCGGCAACAATCCTCATCTCGGGAAAATCCATCGCGACATCATCCACGTAAATGGGTCTCCCGATATCCATTGGGACATCGGTGCGATATGTCATCGTGGTGTATATAAAGACAGGGATATCGAGTTCAACTGCTTTTGCATAAAGAGGGTAAAATCTACGGTCATTAGCTCGAATCCCATATCGGTAAGGACTTGCATAGAAACACTTAATGCCCAACTCTTTTACCGCTCGTTCCAGCTCACGCACTGCTTTCATACCATCGAGGGGATTGATATTGGCTGTGCCAATAAAACGTTCGGGAAACTGTTTTACCACCGCAGCGGTCTTATCTGAATCGCCGGCGAAAACCGCCCCCCATTCTATCCCAGCCTCATCCATCTGTTTCACAAACTGTTTCAATGTGACCAGAGCCTTTTTCGCACGCGTAACCAAAACCCGCTCAACTTCGGCTTCAGTCATTTCCTTCTTCATACGTTGAAGCTCCTCAGGCGTGAAATCGAGAGCCTCGGCACGCTGCTTCCCGAAAATATTGCCGTAATTTGCCATCCCTTTTTCAGTGGAATGATATAGATAGTCCTTTAATCGGCTTACGATGTCTTCTACGATTGGAGGCAAATCCAGTTCGAGATCGATGACTTTCATGATATATCCCTTCGTCATGTCTCAGAAATACGCAAAGGTAATTATAGCAGAAATATATTATGCATATTCTCCAAAATGAGTAGTGCTAATTGCACGTACATGTGCTTGCTTGACATCTCTGTTCACAGCTAGTATGATTTGGTATCTTTTAGATACTAACTTTAAGAAAGGTTTATTGTGGCAAGGAAATATGGCTATTACTGCCCCGTAGCCCACGCGTTAGGAGTAGTCGGCGATAGGTGGTCTTTACTCATTGTCAGAGAGTTGTTAAGGAAACCTCTACGGTTTACCGATTTGCTTGACTACTTGATTGACATTACACCGAAATGGCTGATGCTCAGGCTTCGTAAACTGGAGGAGGCTGGAGTCGTTGAAAGGGGAAAGCGGCAAGACCGCCGCGAAGTTTGGTACAAGCTGACTCCTGCGGGATATGACCTTCGATCTATCGTTGAAGCATTGTGGACATGGGGTTTACGTTACGCAATGCGTCCGCCGGTCTCGGGTGAGGTCGTTCGACCAGAGATGGCGATGGGAACTCTGACAGCCTCATTAAACCAACGCGGTAGGAAAATACCACAACCTGTGACCTGGTTATTTCAATTTACGCCCGGTGGTTCGTATCGTTTATCTTTCGATGGCAACAATTGGTCTGCAAAAGCGGGCGAAAAGGAAAATCCCGAGATAATAGTGACTACTTCTCCCGAATCGTGGGCGACTTTCCTCACAGTCGAAAGGAGTGAGCGTAGTCGCCTGGCGAAGACTTTACAACTAGCTGGTACACCCGAACGCGTCAAGGAGTTTTTGCATACACTGGGCGTTAGAGAAGAAGCCCAATAAATCGATGACGAGAGCAGAGGTAATGAAATGCAGACAAAAAGTGCTCCTCCTTCCCAAATCACTATTTGTGGTCTAACTTACAAAGAGTACATAGAGAAGGTCAGGATCTTCCATGGACACGTCGCTCCCGGATTAGTTCTTGGTGGATTCATGGTCGATTTGGCTCAACGAAACCTTCCGCAAGGTGATTTTTTTGACGCCATATGTGAAACACGTTCATGTCTACCAGATGCTATTCAACTGCTTACTCCGTGTACGGTTGGCAATGGCTGGTTAAAAATTATCGACCTGGGTCGTTTTGCCCTGTCATTATTTGAAAAGTACACAGGTAACGGCGTGCGGGTATGTGTGGATAGCTACACGCTGGATAACTGGCCTTGTCTCAGAGCTTTCTTCTTTAAACTTGTCCCCAAGAAAGAGCAGGATTCCGACAGGTTGATTAAAGAAATAATGCTAGCTTGTACATCAATTTTCAACATTGAGAAAGTTACGGTTAATCTTGATTCTCTCAAGTCAAAACGTCGAGGATCCTTCAAGGTTTGCCCGCAATGCAGTGAGGGCTATCCTGAAAGTGACGGCAAAACATGTTTAGGTTGCCAGGGCAAAGCACCCTATTTACCCAGATCAACGACAGATTCGCAAAAGAAAGACACGATAACTCCAACCACGAAACTCTTTATGGGAGGTAATTGAAGATGTCATGGAAGAAAACTGCTTGTGTATTATGCGGTAATACATGTGGTTTGGAAGTCCAGGTCGAAAACAATCGAATTACTAAAGTCCGACCGGACAAGGACGACCCCAGGAGCGAAGGATATGTCTGTCGGAAAGGTACAAGTATTGCTTTTCATCAACATAATGCAGACAGGGTACTTTATCCGCTGAAAAAGGTGGGGGATAAATTCGAGCGGGTATCGTGGGACCAGGCGATCAGCGAGATTGCCGAAAAACTCAAGATTATACTCAAACAATATGGACCGCGCTCCCTAGCTTCGATGGTCAGTTTTGGGGAGTTCGGTTATGGCGGTTACGGCATTCCTTATTTCATTCGCTTCGTCCGTGGACTTGGCTCGCGATACAACTATTCAGCCGCTAACCAGGAGTTTGCCGGTCGTTACTGGGCGCACGGGTTGACGTTGGGAAGCCAGGGAATGGGATTATCAGCTGATTTTGAAAATAGTGACATGCTAGTCCTTATAGGAAAGAACCCCATGATGGCTCACCATTTCCCGCAGGCACGAAGAAAATTGATGAAGATGTCCAAGAATCCCAACCAACTTCTGGTGGTGGTCGACCCGCGACGTTCAGAAACAGCGCGGATAGCAGATATCCACCTGGCAATCCGCCCTGGCACCGATGCTTTGCTTCTGAAGTCCATGATTGCGATTATTATTGACAAAGGAATATATAATCGGGAATTCATCGACAAATATACAGACGGATTCGATAAGATACTACCATGGTTTGCCAAGTTTGATGTTAAAGCTGCGCTCAAGGTTTGCGAACTGGACTATGATCAAGTTTATAAGGTCTGTCGGGAATTCGCCACCCGCCGTTCCTGTCTAATAGATGATCTTGGAATCCTGATGGGACGCCACAGCGCTTTTTTATCGTATCTGCTGGTTGTCTTGCTAGCTGTCTGCGGTCGTATTTCTGTGCCAGGGGGAGATTTAGTGGTAGGTGGAGGGAGAGATGAGTCGGATCCGAATGATCCCCGGCTATGGCGGACAGCAATGACAGGCATTCCCGCCATAAATGGTGGTTTCCCTCCTAATGTACTGCCCGAAGAGATTTTAAATGACCATCCAGACCGTATCAGGGCTGTCCTTACGCTCGCATCCAATCCGTTGCGTTCTTATGCAGACACGACTGCGTATGAGAATGCATTTAACACGCTCGACTTACTTGTTGTGACTGAGATTGTAATGAGTGAGACTGCTGCCCTCGCCCATTATGTCCTTCCTTCCAGGACAGCATACGAATCATGGAGCGGCACACCAGGCTCGGGTTCTCCCGAAGTCTACGGTTGGATGCGGCGGCCGGTCGTGGAAGCGGAAGGAGAGCAAAAGGAGGCGGGAGAAATTTTCACGCTTCTAGCTGATGCCATGGGACTGATTCCTAAGCTTCCTGAATCGCTCTACCAGGCCGCCAGACCCGGCAATATCAGGGGATACCGGGATTCGTTAATGGATTTTATGCAGAAGAATCCAGAAAGCAGTAGAGTCCTGCAGTTCATTGTCGCAAAAACCCTTGGTAACGCCATCGGTTCTACTCATATCTCTGGGCTGTTTTCCAGCTTATTGCTGCCGAGGTCCCAGTCAAGCCAGGGGGAGGCTGCGAGAGCCGGCTTTACCGTTGGATCGGATCAGGGTCTTGAGATATATCAAGCCATTATTGACCACATCGATGATCAGAAAGGCGTGCTGGTAGGAATACGTACACCGACCGATACCTATGAAAACATCGAGCGGATACCGACAAAAAGCGGGAGAATTCAATTATATGCTCCCGAGGTTGATGACTGGATAAAGAAGATTAATCCTGTTGATGAAGAAGAACAGCTCAAACCCGATGAGCGGTTTCCCTTGGTCCTGATGGCAGGACGGCATATGGATATGAATGCCAATACGAACATGCGCAATCCGATGTGGAACGAAGGGAGACGCGCCTGTACACTGGCAATGAATCCGGCAGATGCAGGAAGATTTGGTTTTACAAACCGACAAACGGTCAAGGTTATCACCGAAGCCGGGGAAGAGACTGTTGAGGTGGAGATAACCGATGAAACCAGGAAAGGACAGGTTATCATCCCTCATGGATTTGGGCTGGTATATGATGGTGTGAAATACGGGGCTAACGTAAACCGACTCACCAAGAACACAAATCGAGACTTTGTTGGGACACCCATTCACCGATATGTTCCTTGCCGTGTAGAAGCGTTGCCAAAATGAGAACAGCGGGCGTCCCAAAGGAGATAAAGTTTTTTATTAAGGGAGAAAGGTAATTAACAACACCGATACCAGACAAGAATGTAATGTGCCGAGCGCGACTCGGTATACATTAAAAATC
>CAYHBE010000077.1:0-6956 GCA_964354765.1 uncultured Dehalococcoidales bacterium
CAATGGTACACGGATATTGTGTTTATGGCGGATGGATGATTGCATCGGCGATGGATTTCATATTTGCTTCCGAAGATGCCCTCTTCATTCCTACCTACGGTGATTACATGACGACGTCATGGGATGTAGGACCTCGAAAAGCGAAAGAAATTCTTTACGAAAATAAATATATGACGGCTCAAGAAGCGATGAAGTGGGGTTTTGTTAACCGCGTGTATTCACCTGTAGACCTCGAGCGCGAGACTCTTAAATACGCTGCCCGCGTAGTAGAATCGGGACAATTCTATTGCCGTACAGTCAAATTCGTTATAAATCAGACCATGGATATGCAGGGATTTTCAACATCCGTCAAAGCAGTAGGAGAGTATTTCATCCGTACCGATCCGACACGACCGCCTGCCGAAGGAGTGCCCGGCGCCCGCCCGAATAGTCGCTTTCGCGGCTTATCTTCCAGGGCTGCACAATACTTGAAAGAAGATCGTGAGGACGCTTCGAAGTAATATTTTTTTCAAGCCGATAAATCTTGTTGACAATAACTTTTCTTTCTCCATAATATGAAGTATCCCCGCAATTTCCACCCAACGAGACATAGGTCACATACACACTTCATGTTTCCCGATAGACTAAACTAGAGTTTTTACTGATAACTGGAGGATAACGTGGCGACCGAACAGGAAAAAACAATTGACGCACTCAAATACGCCATCCAAATGGAAATCGATGGGAAAGTCTTCTATTTAAAATCCGCTGAAGAAAGCGGCAATGAATTAGGACGTAAATTACTCGTATCACTGGCGAAAGCCGAAGATTATCACCGTATAAAGTTTGAAGAGATTTTCAAAGCCTTGAGTAATAAGCAGAGCTGGCAGCAGGTAGAATTTAAAGTCGACGGCGGCAAAGCGATGCGCACAATCTTTGCTAAAGAGCTGTCTAAACCTCCATCCCAGGTTGAACCTCTAAAATCAGAACTCGATGCAGTGCAAAAAGCGCGTCAAATGGAAGCTAAATCTTATGATTTTTACCATGCCCGTAGTGAACAAGCTGAATCGTCTACAGAAAGGGAATACTACAATCTGATCGCAGCGGAAGAAAGAGAGCACCAGTTGGTTTTGGTTGATTATGATGAATACCTCAGAAATCCAACTGCCTGGTATGTAAAAACCGAGAAACCATCCTTCGAAATTTGATAGGAGTAAAGATGCTCGAAATAAAGAACCTCTCGGTGGCAGTTGAGGATAGGGAAATTCTTCATAATGTCAATCTAACAGTCAGCACCGGCGAAACTCACGTGCTTTTTGGTCCGAACGGTTCCGGAAAAACAACCTTGCTCATGACCATCATGGGCTTTCCCAAGTACCGAATCACAAAGGGTACAATCAGCTTCAAAGGTAAAGATATAACAGCCGCAAAGGTAGATGAGCGAGCGCGATTAGGTATAGGCTTATCATTCCAGCGTCCTCCGGTAGTCAGGGGAGTTAAAACGCGTGAGATGGTATTAGCGGCGCTTAAAGAAAAAGGTAAACCTGATACCGTAAATATGCTTGCGAAAGAGGCTGATCTCGAAGATTTTCTTGAAAGGGATATTAATTACGGATTCTCTGGCGGAGAAATTAAGCGCAGCGAACTAATGCAATTGCTTGCTCAGCGCCCTGACCTTGTTTTGCTGGACGAGCCTGAATCGGGGGTAGATCTCGAAAATATTGCTCTCATCGGCAGGCTGATTAATGAATTATTAGAAAAAGGTAGTAAAATCCGCGTCCGCTCCTCGATGGGTCTAATTATTACACATACCGGACATATACTCGACTATGTCAATGCCCGCAACGGATACATCATGCTCGATGGGACTATCAGTTGCATGGGCGATCCTCATGAGATACTGACTGAGATCAAACAAAAAGGATACGAGGAATGTGCTAAATGTGTCTTCAGGAGCGCACACGATGTCATCTAATTCCAGGCAAAAACAAAATAACAAGGAAAGAGCCCGGGCAGCAGTCGAAAAAAAGGCATCGATGGGCGAAGACATAGACTTGACCGCGTTCACGACGTCGGCAGAAGAACACCCATATCAAAAAGAGCCATCGAACTTACCGCGTGAGACAAAAACTCAAATGCTGTCCGCCGGGATAATGCTTGATAATCCCTCAGAACGTACCGGCACATTTATCCAGATCGATAACACTCCTGTACATAGTTCCGTCAAACAGGAAGGCGTAGAAGTAATGCCAGTCAGCGAAGCCCTGAAAAAATATGATTGGATGAAGGATTATTACTGGAAAGCCGTCATGGTTGATACCGACAAGTACACCGCTAGCGTGGAATTAAGTCAAAGCCACGGCTATTTTATCCGCACACTCCCAGGCACCAAAACCGATTTCCCGGTGCAGGCATGTCTCTATTTGTCGAAAGCAAATTTCGCACAGAATGTTCACAATATTATCATTGCTGAAGAGAATTCCGAACTCCATATTATTACAGGTTGTACAACATCGTTGGGGAATGAGCCAGGCATGCATCTTGGAGTCTCAGAGTTTTACATTAAAAAGGGAGCTAAAATCACTTTTACGATGATTCATAGCTGGAACTCTGAATTTGCCGTCCGCCCGAGGACAGGCGCCATCATCGAAGACAACGGACTTTACCTTAGCAATTATGTCCTGATGAAACCCGTACACACACTCCAGATGAATCCCATTGCTCGCTGCCAAGGTGTCAACTCAACCGCCAGATTCAACAGCATATTGGTGTCTCTCCCCGGATCGAATATGGATGTTGGATCGAGGGTTTTCCTCAGCGGCAAAGGCGCTCGCACGGAAATTATTTCAAGGGCAATTACTACCGGCGGCAATATCACTGCGCGCGGCTATATCGAGGGCAGCGCGCCCGAAGTCAAAGGTCACCTTGAATGCCGCGGACTAATCCTGGGAGAAAAAGGGACTATCCATGCTATTCCGGAACTGAGAGGTACTCTCGCTGGAATCGACCTATACCACGAAGCAGCAGTCGGCAAAATCGCTGAAGAAGAGGTTGAATATTTAATGGCGCGGGGACTAACACGCGATGAAGCAACCGCGACTATTGTAAGAGGCTTTTTACACGTTGATATCGAAGGTCTGCCGCCTATGCTTAACCAGGAACTTCAGCAGGCTGTAAAATCAAGTGAACGCGACTTTATGTAAGTTTGATGACATACCTTGTGACTTTAATTATTCACCACCGCGAATGATTGTTAATAACGGAGGCAAAATAAGATGAATCTGCAGGCTCTTTATAGAATCGGATACGGCGTTTATGTTGTTTGTTCTAGAGATGGCGAAAAAATTAACGGTCAGATTGCGAATACCGTCTTCCAGGTCTGCTCCGAACCGCCTCTAGTCGCGGTTGCAATCAATAAACAGAACCTCACGCACGAGTTCATCCAAAAAAGCGGTGTGTTCACCGCATCAATTATTTCTCAAGAAGCTCAGCTCAGCTTCATAGGACAATTCGGTTTCAAATCAGGACGTGACATCTACAAATTCCAGGGAATTAATTATCGAAGAGGCGAAACCGGCGCGCCCATCGTTACAGATCATGCCCTCGCTTACCTGGAAGCAAAGGTACACAACAGCGTCGATGTCGGGACTCATACCCTTTTCATTGGTGAGGTTATCGCTGCCGAAGTTCTCAAAGACGGAGAACCGATGACCTATGCTTATTATCACACTGTCAAACGAGGGAGCGTTCCAAAAACCGCCCCTCACTATGTGGATGTAAAAAAGGTGGAGGAAAAACAAATGTCAAAGTACGAGTGTACGGTATGTGGCTACATCTATGACCCGGCGCTGGGTGATCCTGACGGAAAGATTCCGCCCGGCACTGCCTTCGAACAATTGCCCGATTCATGGACGTGCCCCGTCTGCGGCGCGCCAAAAAGCGATTTTAAGAAGGTGCGCTAAAATGATCGCGAGAGAAATTGTGTCAGGTGTTTTTTCCGTCGGCTATATCGATTGGGACAGGCGGCTTTTTGATTCTCTGATTCCCCTGCCCGACGGGACGAGCTACAACTCTTATCTTATCAAGGGGAGTGAAAAAACGGCGCTCATCGATACCGTCGACCGGCTTGTGCCCCAGTCCTTACTCGATAATCTGGCTTCGCTCGGAGTTACCCGTATCGATTATGTAATTGCAAACCATGCTGAACCAGACCACTCCGGCGCCTTACCCCAGATTACCGCCCGTTACCCGGAAGCACAAATCGTCTGCACTGAACGCTGCAAGGGAATGCTTATCGACCTATTCCATCTCCCGGCTGAGAAATTTAAGACAGTCGCCGACCACGAGACAATATCGTTGGGAAACAGGACGCTCGAGTTTATCCATGCGCCCTGGGTACACTGGCCTGAGACAATGTTAACCTACTTGAAGGAAGATAAAATCCTCTTCCCATGCGACTTTTTTGGATCGCACGTGGCAACATCGGATTTATATGTGACTGATGAAGGTCGTGTTTATGAAGCCTCCAAACGGTATTATGCGGAAATAATGATGCCTTTCCGCACAAACATCCAGAACAACCTGCAAAAAATTAAGGACTATGAATTTAAGATCATCGCTCCCAGCCACGGACCGATGCATAACAGACCCGAATTTATCTTGAAGGCTTATCACAGCTGGGCATATGATGAGCCTTTAAACGAGGTCGTTATTCCTTATGTCTCGATGCACGGAAGCACCGAAAAAATGGTAAACCACCTTGTAGGAGCTCTGTCGCGGCACGGTGTTGCTGTTAAACAATTCAATCTACCGGTTACTGATATCGGCAAGCTGGCGATGGCGTTAGTCGATGCAGGAACCATTGTAATCGGAACACCAACCGTTCTTGTTGGTCCCCATCCGGCAGCGGTTTATGCCGCCGTGCTGGCAAACGCATTAAAACCTAAAGCAAAATTCGCATCGATAATCGGCTCTTATGGGTGGGGCGGTAAAACAGTGGAAACAATTGCCGGTCTGATTCCTAATTTGAAGGTTGAAATCATACCACCCGTACTCTGTAAAGGGCAGCCAAAAGAGGCAGACTACCTGGCATTGGATACTCTCGCGGAAACAATTGCCCGAAAACATAAGGAAAGCGGATTTAAATAGGATGTTAACCTGTGTATTATTCAGGCTGAGTCGAGCCATGTGAAAATGCCCGGCTCAGCCTGTAATCCCTGACTGTTGATGAGAACGCAAGCACCAGGATAGCGATGGCCGCCGCCGTTCCTGCCATGAAAATGGTAATCATTTTCGGTCCCCCGAGTAAGTCCGAGCCAGCTCCAGCCATTAATCCACCCAGCGGAGACAAAGCAGCATTTAGATTAACCACGCTGGTCACTCGACCACGTAAATTATCAGGAATAGAAAGCTGAAGAAGCGTCTGGTTGGTTGTCAGGAAAATAATTTCAAAGAAGCCTGACAACGCCAGTAGCGGCAAAGAAATCCACAGCTTCGTGCTAAAGGCAAAAGCTATCAATGATAAGCTGAGCATGAAAAGCGCACCGAGCTGTAAGATTCCACGGCGCTGGAAATTGCCTAAAGATGCGGTGACAATCCCCCCGATTATACCCCCAACCCCAACTGAAGCGAGCAGGAATCCTAATATCCTCCCCGAATCGTCACCAAAGACTTTAACTGCGTAAATCGGGGGTAAAATGGTAAATATCGGGATGATAAAAAGCGGGAGAATAAATCCTATTAAGGTAAAGGTTCTGGTGACTCGTTCCTTCATTACATATTGAATGCCTTCTTTTATATTTTTTAATGGAGAACCTGATAATCCTTCGAATTTTTGGGGTGGAAATCGGATCTGCACAATGGTGACTACAATCAAGGCATAAGCAAATGATTGAACTATAAAGTTGCCTCCGGGTCCTACCCATAGGATTAGAAAACCGCCAAGCATAGGACCAAACGAACGCATCAAACTCCATCCCGTCTGGATTAGAGCCATCGCATTGGGTGTTTGAGAGCGTGGAACGAGGTCGAAGACAAGTACCTGCCGCAACGACATGTTTACCGTTTGGACCATACCGCCCATAAAAGCAAATACAAACAAATACGAGATATGAGAATAGCCCAATAACAGCAAAATCCCGAGGGTAATAGTAATAAGAAACAAGAAACCATTCTCGATCATCAAAAGTCTGCGACGCTTAAGCCGGTCGATTAATAAACCAGCCATCGGCATCATGCCGAGTGAGGCAACTGACCTGACCAGATTAATTGTCCCTAGTATTGTACCGGAGCCTGTTATGTCATATACCAACCAGCTCAAGGTGACCTGTTGAATCCACTGCGCGGCATTTGAAAGGGTGGTGCCGGTAATCAGCAGACGGAAGTTTGGAATCCGCAGCGACCCAAGGGGACCAAAACTCTCTTGAGCTGGTAGTGTCGATGAATTTTTATCGCTATGACTCCGATTGGATGTTTTATTAGACACGCTTTAAGCTATTCTCCTCAATATTGAACACTACGATACACTGAAAAACAGTTGGACTGCAACTCAAATTTAAGAGATTAAAAATTTCATCGAAAACTATCTATTAATCTTCATTCCTTCCGACTTCAAGGCTGGTTATTGATTATTGACTATTGTTATTTGGTTTTTGGAGATTGAAATTTATTTAGGGTTTAAGTGCTTAGGGTTTAGAGTTTGTAGCATTCGCGACATAATCCCCTTGCCTTCTATTTCCCGTCTGCCTTATCATATCCTTACAACGTGGCGGTCTCCGGAAGAAAGACGCCGTCGATTCTGGCTGTGAATTCATGGTTAGGGCTTTGGGGTGTAAAGTCCCATGAAGGAGCAGTAAAAAGAGTAAAATATTACGTTCGTCAGAATCCACCTCCTCGCGCTAAAACGCGCGTGTGCCTTTAAAACAGGCATAGGAATATTGGTCGCTTAAAAACCGAAACCGACATCGCAATGTCGCCCT
>CAYHBE010000078.1:0-6894 GCA_964354765.1 uncultured Dehalococcoidales bacterium
GTACTTGCCTGATGCCCCGCCCTCCTCCTCCATAAACCGCCTTGATCAGCATGCTATGCCCAATGACAAGCGATTGGAAGAAATCTTTAGCCTGTTCCAGCGACACAGATCCATCGGAACCTCTCAGAACAGGCACTCCGCATTTAATAGCCAGCTGCCGAGCGTTAGACTTGTCTCCAAGCGCTTCCATGGTTTCCGGACAGGGACCCACAAAAACCAGGCCGGTTTGTTCGCATTTGCGGGCAAAAGCGGCACTCTCGCTAAAGAAACCGTAGCCTGGATGTATAGCATCGCATCCTGAGTTCTTTGCTACAGAAACAATCTGGTCAATATCCAGATAGGCTGAGACTCCCGTACCTTTGAGGATATGCTTCTCATCAGCTTTTTTCGTATGAAGCGAGTCAGCGTCATCTTCTGGAAAGACAGCCACGGTGGTGATATTCAGACCGGCGGCTGCCCGAATAATTCGAATAGCAATCTCACCACGGTTTGCAATGAGTAGTTTCATTTGAAATCCTTTGATATTATATTGATTTGCTTATTTGCTTTCAATTGTTAACTCCAAGCTCCGGTAGAAGAAGCATCATCCTGAAGATGTTTTTACCTGGTTATAAAAATTACGTTTAAACAACATCATTATCATTACGACAATTACACAAAAGTCCAAGTACTCTCCTTCGTATCTTAACAAATTAAAGAGATACAAGACCAGTTCATTGTTGTTGAACAAATTTAATGGCTATTTATTCCATCTGCTATTCCATCTTATGACCAATACTATAAATAGAAATTAAATAACTAAACAAAACTTAACGGCAAAAAAGTCTCAGACCTTTCGTAGCTGATGCCCAGGCCATGGCGTACGAGCGCATTCGCAGCATTCGGTACAAAATCATTTAAAATGGAAGAGGTGGATAGAGGTGATGTTTTGCGGAGAATAGGTGCTTTTCCAGACGATGTTCTAAATCCCGAAAAAAGTGTGTTTTTTCTTTTCATGAACACTGGTAAGAAAAGCATCACGCCCAAAAATAGGATTGAGAGTGAAGACGTTTTTAACGTACTATTGATACTCTGGCTTGTTTGAAATCCCGAGCAGGTATTTGAATATAATCCATTAAATATAATCTAGATATATTTGGCGCATGGTGGCTAGATGGGCTTTCACCGCTTTAACTGCTTCATCTTGATCACGATCAGCAATGCTACGAACAATTTGACTGTGCTGCTCGTGGAAAAGTGTCAACTCCGGCTCTTTGAAAAATTTACTGACTTGCACGAGCCGTTCGATATCCCTTAGCCCTTCGATATAGTTTATCAGCTTGGGGTTATTACAGGACGAATACAATTCAGTGTGAAAAAAAATACTCCATTTAGCGTCAATGGCGGTACTCTTCTTCTGCAGACTTTTATTTACATCCTTTTGATAATTTTCAAGATACCGCTCTAACTTTTTAACGCCTTTCTCGGTTATTCGATCGCAGACCAGCTTTATAGCCGCCGTTTCCAGGGCTTCACGCACTTCAAATGTCTGGCGGATGTCCTCATTGGAAATTGCCGTTACAATCAGTCCTCTGGTTGATAACCTGGTCACCAGTCCTTCAACCTCAAGTTGCTTTAAAGCTTCTCTTACCGGCGTCCGGCTCATGCCGAGTTTTGCCGCAATTTCTTCTTCTATAAGCCGCTGCCGCGGATACAAAACGCCTGTTTGAATATCGTTCTCAATGGCGCTTTTGGCTTTCTCAATTGAATTTATTTTATTGTTGTTTGTTTTCGGTCGCTGGTTCATTGATCGTTTCCAAGTTTATTTTACTTAATATACGAAGATGCACGGTTTATTTCAACTTTAAAAAGCGAGGTTTACGTTTTAAATTCATTATTGTCAACAAGGCTATTGACAAGAATATACGCCTCATCTATAATTTCGTTTGGCAATATTGTATACAATATTGTATGCAATTTCAAGATTTATTTTTTATTTGAATGCAGGACCAAACAAATATCCAGGAGTAAGAACAAATGAATATTACGCAAGGGGTTGCCGAATTCGCTCTCAAAACTACCTACGATGACTTCGACAAGGAAACAAAAAAATGGGCGAAAAGAGTCCTCCTCAGCAGCGTGGGGATGACATTAGCCGGCGTGAAGACATCGACCGGAAAACGGGTGATAAGCTATATTAAAAAATGTCCCGCACCGGAAGAAGCCGGAATTTTCGGGGCAGGTATCAGGACATCGGCGGGATATGCTGCCATCGCTAACGGGACTACTTCGCACTCCACTGAGCTGGAGGATGACGCACCCCCAGACCTGTCCACCGACGTCGGATACTTTCCGGCAGTTTTTGCAATGGGCGAGAAGTTCCACGTGTCCGGTAAAGAGATTATCGAATCTCTCGTTATCGCTTTCGATATTGGCGCTAAACTGACTACAGCGACGACCGCCAACATCGCCAACCGCGGCAATATGGGACCTTACTTCTGCACGGTGTCGGCGGCGGCGATTTCATCGAAAATGTTAAAGCTCGGCATCAAAGGAGCGACAATGGCGGTAAGCCTGGCGGTCTCTCACTGCAACTGGTTCCTCTGGTTCCAGGGCGGCTCCGACGCACACTTTTACGAACAGGGCATCGCGATGAGGAACGGCATCGAATCGGCAATGTTAGCGAAACACGGGATTACAGGTTTGCCTGACGTCCTGGATGTTTACTGCCGCAACCTGATAGGCGCTACGGAAGAACAGGTTATCGATTTAAAATTGGGCAAACCCTACAGGATAAAAGACATAGGGATTAAAAAATATCCCTGCTGCTACTTGGAAATGAACTATATCGACGCCTTCGTCGATTTGATCAAAGAACACAATATCAAAGCCAAGGACGTGGAGAGCATACGGGTAGATGTCGCCCCGGTGACCACGCAGGTTTTGCGGTTCCATCACCCTAAGGACGAAATGGAAGCCAGGTTCAGTTTAACCCACAGTATCGCTTGCAGTTTCCTTGACAAGAAACCGTGGCTGGAAAGCTATACGACGCAGCGCGCAAACGATCCGGAGATAAAAGCATTCCGCGATAAAGTTAAAATAGTTGTACATCCGGAATGGGCGGGGCCTGAGTCGCTGCTAGGAGCAGAAATGCCCATAATAGTTAAAATGAAAGACGGCACCGAATTCAAAAAAACATCACGAAAACCAACCGATCCGATTGTAGTCAGCGATGCAGAAGTGATGGATAAATATATGAAGTGCGCGACAACAGTACTGTCCCGAAACCGAGCAGAGCAAATCGCTGAGAAAATTATGTCGTTGGAAAAAGCGGCTGACATTTCAGAATTGATGTCATGGCTGACTTTCCCAGACAAGTAAATAAGGGATTAATGAGTTAAATAAAGTTAGTTTACAAACCAATGAGAAAAAATGACAATCATACAAGGAGGAAAAGTTGAAAGGAAAGAAGTTCTTATTGGCAATTATTTGTCTATTGACGGTTGTCACACTGGCCGTCTCGTGTCAATCGCAAACACAGACTACCGAAGAAGAAAACGGAACTACTGAAGTCACGGGCACGACTACAACTCCTACGACAACAGCCCCGACTACCCCTACGGGTACCACCACACCTCCCGCAACTAAACAACTGCAATACGGAGGAACCATTGCCTACGTTGCGACTGCAGACCCAGGTTCCTTTGATAACATCCGATTCATCGCAACCGGGGAGCAAACGCAGAGTTTCTACCTTGAAAAGCTGCTCATGGGTAACTGGGCGACACCCCGAGACAAACATGCTTTTACAGGGGCGTACGTTTCAGAGAATTTCGGCACGGGGTGTCTGGCTAAAAGCTGGGAAATTCCTAATCCTTTAACAGTTATCATTAATTTGCGCCAGGGAGTCTACTGGCATAACAAACCCCCGGTCAACGGTCGAGAGTTAGTAGCCTCAGATGTGGTTTATACTTATGGACGCATGATTGGAAAAGGAATTGCCGGTTTCGAAAAAGGCAGTCCCTATCAAACCTTTCCACAATTCACCAATGTTAAGAACATCCGAGCTGAAGGTAAGTATACGGTGGTCTTCGAATTAACCGCGCCAACCCCACTGCTCATCGAAAATCTCGGGCTAGTTGACCACATAAAAATAATTCCCCGTGAAGTGGTCGATAAATATGGAAACCTCGATGACTGGCGAAATGCAGTTGGTACCGGTCCGTTCATCCTGCACGATTATGTGAGCAGCAGCCAGGTACTCTTTAGAAAAAATCCGGACTACTGGGGATTTGACGAACTGCATCCTGAGAATAAGCTACCATATGCCGACTATATAAGACAGTTCATAATTAATGATGCATCAACTTCTCTGGCAGCATTTAGAACGGGAAAAGTCGATGTGAGAAGCGTGCAATGGACTGAAGCGGATTCTTTAAGAAAATCGAATCCGGAACTCATATGGAAGAAAAATCCGGTCGTAAGTATTGTACTCGCAATGAGAAATGATAAACCGCCGTTTGATAACATCAAGGTGCGTAAGGCACTGCAAATGGCGATGGATTTACCGACCATTGCCCAGGAATACTATGGAGGCAACACGTTAGGCTGGTTCCCACCGATTATAGGACCCGGTTTAACAGACTACTGGACGGCGTTTGAGGGTTATCCCAAGGAAGTCAGGGATGGATTTACATACAATGTAGCGGGTGCCAAAGCCCTACTGGCTGAAGCTGGGCTGACTGGCGGATTCCGTACTGAAATAGTTACATCACCATATATGCCCAACGACCTGGTAGAGCTTGCGCAATCGTATCTGAAGGATATCGGCGTTACCATGGATATTGTTAACATGGACTTCAACAAATGGTCGACATTCGTTTATGGCAAGCAGCACCAGGCGATGGCTGTACACATGTCGGGTCTGCAAGGAAATCCGCTCGATGCTCTCCGGTTCTATTATCCGGGCATGAGCTGGAATTTAGGCAACGTTAACGATGCAACATTCACGAAAATGGTCGATGGTGTGGCTAATGAGCCTGACCTCGCAAAAAGAAACGCGATGATAAAAGAAGCAGTCTATCATGGGACCTCCCAGTTCTGGGTTGTACGGCTTCCAATTTACGTTGAGTACGCTGCATGGTATCCATGGTTAACGAATTACCAGGGTGAAAATGGACTTGGAGTATACAATCCGGGAGGCGTGTGGGCAAGGATCAGTTTAGACCAGGAAATGAAAAACGAGATGACCGGTCGCTAATATTTTTCAGTTCTAGCTTTAACGGTTTGGATAGAGGTTGTGATTCAAGTCACAGCCTCTATCCAGAAATCGAAGAAGCAGTGTAAGATCAGACAATACCTGCAAATCCTCACATCCCGGGAAACATATGCGTCAATATCTAATAAGAAGACTCCTGATGATAATACCAACCCTGGTGCTGGTATCTTTCATGGTTTTTCTTTCTCTCCGGCTACTTCCCGGAAATATGATCGATGTCATGATTGCAGAGATGGGCGGGAGCGGAAGCACGGTCGCAGTAGATCGTGATGCATTGATTCACGAACTTGGTTTAGACGTTCCTGTACATATCCAGTACGGGAAGTGGCTATGGGGTATTCTTCAAGGCGATTTTGGCAGCTCTTTGTTAACACACCTTCCGGCGATGGAATTAATTATGGAAAGACTGCCTGTAAGCCTGGAATTAGGAATACTGGCGATCTTGTTTACTGTAATTTTATCAATCCCCCTCGGTGTTTGGTCAGCGGTACGGCAAGATACTTTAGGTGATTACATCGGCAGAAGCATTTCGATAGGATTAATTGCTATCCCCGGCTTCTGGATAGGCACCATGATAATGGTCTACCCTTCAATATGGTGGAACTGGTCGCCGTCGATCGAGTATATTCCTTTTTTAAAGGACCCAGTCGAGAACCTGAAAATGTTCGTTCTTCCCGCATTCATAATCGGCATGACTTCAGCCGGCGGGATGATGAGGTGGGTCCGCACCATGATGCTCGAAACCCTGAGACAAGATTACATCAGGACAGCCTGGTCGAAGGGGCTAAAGGAAAGAGTCGTAATATTCCGGCATGCTTTGAAAAATTCGCTCATTCCTGTCATCACCATCTTCGGATATCAGATCCCGTTGCTTGTAGGCGGCTCGGTGATTATTGAACAGATTTTTTCACTTCCTGGCATCGGGCGCATGATGCTCGACTCTTTAATAAAAAGAGATTATACGATAGTCGCAGCGATAAACATGTTTATTGCCCTGGTGGTTTTATCTACTAACATTGTTGTTGACATTGCCTACGGTTGGCTCGATCCAAGGGTGAAGTATAAATAGATAATTGGAACAACAAAAGATTATGGAATCGGTAAAAACAATCCCACTTAATAATCCAGTTACCAGGTTTATTACAAGGTTAGCGAAAGAAAAACCGCTGGGCACTATTGGAGGTTTAATCGTCCTGCTTTTGTTGTTAGTGGCTATTTTTGCCGACATTATCACCCCATTTGAATACGACGAAACTCATATCCGGGAAAAACTGCAGCCGCCATCAACTGAATATTTACTCGGTACCGACAACCTGGGAAGAGATGTACTAAGCCGCGTCATCTACGGGGCACGGATATCAGTGGTGGTCGGATTACTGGGAACTTCCCTGAGTACGTTCGTATCAGTGATTATCGGGATGACAAGCGGATTCCTCGGCGGCAAGTTCGATTTCATTGTGCAAAGGTTGGTCGACGCGTGGATGTGTTTCCCTGTGCTGATTATTCTCCTGACAGTGATGTCAATACTCGGACCAGGACTATTGCAAATTATACTTGTGGTGGGTATTGCTCTTGGAATCGGGGGCTCACGATTGATAAGAGCTGCTGTAATCGGCATTAAAGAGAACATGTACATT
>CAYHBE010000079.1:0-6888 GCA_964354765.1 uncultured Dehalococcoidales bacterium
GAACTGGGAGCACTTTGCAGTCGGTGCCGCGATTAGCGGGATAACCCTTGTTTGCGGCGAAAACGTTTGTGGTATCGACCCCAAGCTTGAACTCGACTCGAAGGGTAAAATTGTATCCGCCCCCGATATGGACCGGAGAATTGAAATCTATCGCCGCTATCATCAGGGATATGGCGAAATCCTTGTCCAGATGAACGTCGAAGACACAAGACTCGGAGTAGCCGAATATGTCAGTAAAAAGCATGGGTTGGAGACAATCGAACTGAAATGGGGTCAGGGCGCTAAATGTATCGGCGGCGAGATTAAAGTCAACAGCCTCGAAAGAGCATTGGAATTACAGAAACGCGGATATATCGTAACCCCAGATCCTTCTCACCCCCTCACCCAGATGGCTTACAAGGAAGGAGCTATTAAGGAATTCGAACGGCACAGCCGGCTCGGTTTTATAGATGAGGAAGGTTTCTATTCAGAGGTCCAAAGACTTCGGGACCTGGGATTCAAGAGAATTACCTTAAAGACCGGAGCGTATAGTCTACGTGAGCTGGCGATGGCTATCAAATGGGGTTCGGCTGCTAAAATTGATTTGTTGACGATTGACGGTGCGTCTGGTGGCACTGGGATGAGCCCCTGGCGTATGATGGAAGAGTGGGGAATTCCGAGCCTCTACCTGCACGCTGCCGCATACGAATTCTGCAAGGAATTGGCAATCAGAGGAGAAAAAGTACCGGGTATTGCTTTTGCTGGTGGTTTTAGCAGCGAAGACGGCGTATTCAAAGCACTGGCTCTGGGAGCTCCCTTTACCAAAGCTGTCTGTATGGGGCGGGCATTAATGATTCCCGGTATGGTTGGTAAAAATATCCAGAAATGGATTAAAGACGGGAAATTACCCAACACCGTCGGGCAATTTGGTTCAACTCCAGAAGAAATATTTGTCTGCTTCGAAGATGTAAAAGCTATAGTCGGCGAAAAAGAAATGAAAAATATCCCTCTTGGAGCTGTTGGCATCTATAGTTACGTTGAAAAAATCAAGGTGGGTCTGCAGCAATTGATGGCAGGCTCGAGAAACTTCAGCATCCCAGCAATCAGCCGGAACGACTTAATGTCCTTGACAGAAGAATGCGTCAAGGTAACAGGAATACCGTATCTTATGAATGCCTACCGGGATGAAGCCATGCGGATTCTCAAGGGTGAATCACGCGAGAAAATACAGGTATGGGCTACCAGGTATCCGAGGTTCCGGAGTTATGAATGATAGCCATTATTGACTATGGTGCCGGGAATTTACATAGCGTGGCAAATGCCATCGCTAATCTCGGTTACAGGTCAATAATCACTGGAAAAAAAAACGAGATCCTGGATGCGCAAGTGGTGATTTTGCCTGGCGTCGGTGCTGCCGCCGACGCTATGGCAAGTCTCCATAAGTTAGGCATCGTTGACGTCATTCATCGCATAGTTCAAGAAAATAGACCTTTCCTGTGTATTTGTATCGGACTCCAGGTACTACTATCAATTTCTGAAGAGGGCGGCGAACAGAAGTGTCTGGGAGTCATTCCGGGCAGGGTGATTAAGTTACCTGAAGGCGTAAAGGTACCCCAAATAGGATGGAATCAGGTTAAACAATTCAAAGCCCACCCGGTTTTCGCTGGTATCCCTGACAACACCAATTTCTATTTTATTCACAGTTATTATGCCGTTCCGGATAATAATTCTGTCGTCATCGGTACAACAGATTACGGTGTTTCTTTTTGTAGCGCCTTAGCACATGGTAAGCTCGTTGCTGTCCAATTTCACCCGGAGAAGAGCGGTAAATCGGGTCTGAAGTTTTACGATAACTTCTTGAAAAAGGCTGGGGAAACACGAGGGCTAACCTAGAGTGCTGACAAGAAGGATTATTCCCTGCCTTGATGTAAAAGCCGGACGCGTAGTTAAAGGCATTAAATTCCGCGACCATCGTGATGCTGGCGATCCGGTGGAGATGGCTACCTTCTATAACCAGGAAGGGGCTGACGAACTGGTCTTTTATGACATCACAGCTTCCAGCGACAATCGGGCTATTATGAGAGACGTTGTCGAAAGAACGGCAAGACAGATTTTTATTCCGCTAACTGTCGGCGGCGGTTTACGCTCAGTCGAAGATATGCAAAGTATGCTGCAGGCTGGAGCAGACAAAGTCTCGATTAACACCGCCGCTGTATTGAATCCAAGGCTTATCACCGATGGGGCAAAACGGTTTGGCAGTCAATGCATTGTCCTAGGTATGGACGCTAAACGTATTATCAATTCTGATCCTGTAAGATGGGAAGTATTTACTCACACTGGAGACAATGGCGGACGCGGTACGGGCTTGGACGCAATCGAGTGGGCGATAAAGGCAGTCGAGTTTGGCGTCGGGGAAATCGTGGTCAACAGCATCGATGCCGATGGCACACAGGCTGGATATGATGTGGCGCTGCTCCGGGCGATATCTGAACGGGTAAATGTGCCAGTGGTTGCTTCTGGGGGTGCAGGTACACCCAATGACTTTTTCATGGCTCTAATCGATGGCAAAGCTGATGCAGTACTTGCCGCCAGCATTTTCCATTACCGGACATATTCGATCAGCGATGTAAAAAAGTTCCTCGCAGATAAGGGTATCCCTGTAAGACTTGAGAAGTAGGCATAGACCATATCTCCTTATAAAATCCATGATCACACACGAAACCTCGGAATCAGGCTGTTTTCCTTGCTGCATCAATTATGCTATAATTGTGTGGAATTGAGAAAAGTCAAGAAATATTACGGAGTGTCACTTGGACAAAGAGAAAAAACAGACTATCATCAGCCAGTTCGAGCGTAAGAAGAATGATACAGGCTCACCTGAAGTTCAGGTTGCTTTGCTTACCGACCGAATTAGCCGGCTGACAGAACACGCGACTACGAATAAACATGATTATGATACCCGGCGGGGACTGCTCCGCCTCGTAGTACAGCGCCGCCGCTTACTCTCATACCTGAGCAAAAAGGATGCGGACCGCTATAATCAACTAATCAAGACTCTCGGTCTGCGTAAATAACTTACACGTATTTTCCAGGAGGAATTTTATTGTCAATACCTCATTCTTTTCAATGTGAAGTCGGGGGTCGAACCCTGACGATTCAAACCGGAAAACTAGCAACTCAGGCGACCAGCGCCGTAACTGTTACATATGGCGAATCAGTCGTACTGGTTACGCTTGGTGTTGCACCTCAAACACGGGAAGGAACAGATTTTCTACCCCTTACGATCGATTATGAAGAACGTCTCTATGCAGCCGGTAAAATTCCGGGCGGATTTATTCGCCGGGAAGGCAGACCCAGCCAGGAAGCGACTTTAGCCAGTCGCTTGACCGATCGACCGTTACGGCCTCTATTACCAAAAACATGGCGTCGCGAAATCCAGATTATCATTACAGTCCTTTCTGCTGACCAGCAGAACGACCCGGATGTGATGGCGATTATAGGGGCGTCTACTGTTCTGGGTATGTCTTCAGTACCCTTTGCTGGACCTGTCTCAGCCGTTCATGTCGGTTATATCAATGACGAGCTTGTCCTCAACCCCACTTTGGCTCAACTCGAAGGTAGCACCCTCGACCTCGTGGTCGCCAGTACACGCGATAAGGTTGTGATGCTCGAGGCCGGTGCAAAAGAGATAATAGAAGATGTCGCCCAGGATGCTATCCGTTTCGGGCATGAAGCCAACCAGGCGATTATTAACCTGCAGGAGCAAGTTCAAAAAACCCTCGGCATACCCAAAGAGTCCGCCCCGAGCAAAGAATTATCGGCCGAAGTGACTGGACTTATTACTCCCCTGATTGGAGACAAACTTGAAAGCTGCCTTTTTCAATTAGCAAGATCTGACCGCGAAAGATTGCTGGATGAACTTAAGACTGAGATTACAAACAAACTCGACGGACAGGTTTCAAAAAATGATATTGACACCTACCTTGATAAACAGATAAGAAATACTCTACGTACCAGTATCCTTGATAAAGGTAAACGGGCGAGCGGACGGGCTCTCGATGAGCTCAGGCAGATCACCTGCGAGGCTGGTATCCTGCCTCGAACGCACGGTTCGGGATTATTTAACCGTGGACTTACACAGGTGTTGACGATCACCACCCTTGGTTCTACTCGGCAGGAACAGCAGCTGGACGGTCTTGGATTGGAAGAAACCAAGCGGTTCATGCATCATTACAATTTTCCGCCATTCTCAACCGGGGAAGTGCGCCGTATAGGATCACCCGGCCGACGCGAGATCGGACACGGTGCGCTCGCAGAACGCGCGCTGCTGCCTGTGATACCGCCAGAAGCAGATTTCCCCTACACCATCCGGCTCGTATCAGAAGTTCTCAGTTCAAATGGCAGTACGTCGATGGCAAGCGTCTGCGCCGGCAGTCTGTCTCTCATGGATGCCGGTATCCCTGTCAAAAGCGCAGTTTCCGGTATTTCCATTGGCCTGGTTACCGGCGAAGATGGACGTTTCGCAACTCTTACTGACATCGAAGGGATTGAAGATAACTACGGCGATATGGATTTTAAGGTTGCCGGCACGCGCGAAGGCATCACCGCGATCCAGCTCGATATCAAGATCAAGGGTATCACTCACGAAATCATCCGTGAAGCGTTCGCCAAAGCAAAAACTGCCCGTTTCAAGATCTTGGATTATATGCAGCAGACCATATCTACATTCCGCCCGGAAGTCAGCCGGTATGCTCCCCGCATGTATAAAATGAAGATTGATCCGGATAAGATCGGCGCGGTCATCGGCTCCGGTGGGAAAACTATCCGTTCGATAACCGAAGAGACCAAGACCACTATCGACATCGACCAGGACGGCACTGTCATCATCGGTTCCACCGACGAAGCCTCAGCGCAGCACGCCATTGAAATCATCGAAGGACTGACTAAAGACATCGAGGTCGGTTCGATATACACCGGTAAAGTTACCCGCATACTCGCCTTCGGCGCAATCGTTGAATTCCTGCCCGGCAAAGACGGTATGGTACACATTAGCGAACTGGCTCCCTACCGAGTTGCCAATGTCGAAGACGTGATTAAAGTTGGCGATGAAGTCACCGTTAAGGTGATACGGGTAGAAGACGGGAAAATCGCGCTTTCACGAAAAGCCGTTTTCGACAAACCCTCCACGGAAGCCGGTGAAACAAATCCATCCCGACCTCCGCAGCGACCAGCACAGCGCCCTTATACAGGGCGTCCACCTCAGCGCCCTCACTCCGATAGAAAACCACCGTACCGTGAGTGACAGGAGGCAGACAATGATCAAGGTTGTTGTCCACGGAGCCCTTGGTAAAGTTGGCAGAGAGGTGGTCAGCGCCGTCTGTCATGACCCAGAAACAAAACTCGTCGGTGCGGTTGATATTAATTTTAAAAATGATTTCCTTCTTTTACCGGACGATGCCGGCAGAGTCCCTCTCTCCTCCGACCTGGAATCTATTATCAGTGCACAAAAACCGAACGTGCTGGTAGATTTCTCGTTAGCTAAAGCCGTCTTACCTGCCGTCCGCATTGCTGGGAAGAAGAAGGTCCACATTGTCAGCGGTACTACTGGCTTAACACAGAAGGACTTTGACGAAATTGACCGCCTGGCAAAAGAAAATGGGATTGGCGTAATACTGGCATCCAACTTTGCCCTCGGCGCTGTTGTCATGATGCACCTTTCAAAAATCGCCGCAAGGTATTTCGACTACGCTGAGATCATAGAACTACACCATCACCTCAAAGCCGATGCTCCATCAGGTACTGCGCTGAATACTGCCCGCATGATGGCGGAGGCCCGTGGTAAGCCATTCATCATCCCTTCGGAGAAAGATAGCTCTCTGAGGAGCCGCGGAGAACAGGTAGGCGGAGTTGCGCTTCACAGCGTGCGTCTTCCCGGACTCATGGCACACCAGGAAGTTATTTTCGGTATTGCTGGACAAACTCTCAGCATCCGCCACGATACCATAAACCGTGAGTGTTACATGCCGGGTGTATTGCTGGCTGTCAAGCAGGTCGGTAAATTTAAAGGGCTCGTGTCGGGTCTGGGAACTTTACTCGGCTTTGATTGATACAATTTCTAGATTACCGCCCGACGAGTTAATCGAAGCTAAGACGTAATTATCATTTTAGAGATTGACTCTGAAACTGACAGCTAAACACTAAAAACGGCGTGGAGCGAAATGAAGCAATACCGCATTAGCGTCGTCGGCGCTACTGGTGTGGTCGGCCAGGAATTCATCAAAATCCTGGAACAGCGCAATTTTCCTTTAAGGGACATACGTTTTTATGCATCTGATGGTTCTCATGGTAAGAAGCTATTTTTTAAACACAGTGAATTGGTTGTTCAAGAGACCAACCACACATCTTTCGCCGGCATGGATATTGTCTTTTTCTCTGCCGGTACCCAGGTAAGCCGGCATTTTGCGGCAAGTGCGGTTAGAGCCGGAGCATTAGTCATCGATAACAGCGATGCATGGAGACTCGAAGGTGATTTCCCGCTTGTTGTTCCGGAGGTAAATATTGAAGACGCTCGCTCACACAATGGTGTTATTGTTAATCCTACCAGTCCGATTATCCAGATGGTCGTGGCGCTATTCCCACTCCATAAGATCAACCCGATTAAGCGGATAATCGTCACTTCATACCAATCGGTTGCCAGTGCCGGACCGGCGGGGATCGACGAATTAAACGACCAGGTGCGCAGAGTACTAGACGGGCAGCCAGCTGTTCCCAGGGTCTTTCCACACCAGGTCGCATTTAACCTGCTGCCTGAAGTCGACGTGTTCCTGGACACCGGGTACACCAGGGAAGAACGCAAATTCTTGGAGGAAACCCGGAAAATATTGCATGCACCAGATTTGGAGATATCCG
>CAYHBE010000080.1:0-6870 GCA_964354765.1 uncultured Dehalococcoidales bacterium
ATCCCTTCGTACTCATCAGTCCTGAACTGGTTCCACATGGTTTCCCTCCTTAAATTATATAAATAATACAGCAGTCTTTTTAGTTGAGCTGATTTTACACCCGCCACCAATATAGCGCAAGGCATTCTAACTCTAGATCGTTATCGGGAAACAATTCTTGGGAATACCCAATACCATGCCTAACTGACAAAAACTCAAATTGTGACTTGCGGAGAAGATAGTTATTAATGACTCGTTCGGTATAAGTAACTTTCGATCAACTTGGAGCAAACCCCTGAAACTGGACACTTGGGATTAGGAAGGTTTTGGGGGGTGCACCCCACCATTCTATTTTGTTACGAAACTGGAATTCGGTAACTAATTCATATAGTCTAATCTCTGAAACGCTTGACTAATTCCAGATAAATTTGTGTTGTTCCATAATTTAAGTACGACCGAGCGGCACTAAGTGCCTGTTCACGAAGTAATTTTAAATCAATTCCCTGTGCTTTAAATACTTGATATATTTGTCCATGTGCGAGTATACCATTGGTTACCCAATTATCATTCCAAGATAATTTCAACTGATAAACCAGGGTTTCACGCCAGGTTTTTATATTTCCCATAAAAGTAGTCAGCCCCCATATGATGCTATCTCCCTCTAAGGTGGTAGCATACGTTCCCAATAATTCATTTGGAACACCTAAACCTAGACAGATATCTTTCACTAACAAGTTGAATGTTTGTTCCGTGTTCTTATTAATTGTTGGTACTTTTAGAAGTTGGTCCACATGAACATCATTTTGCGTTGCAGGCCATAGGAAAGGATGCCCATTCTCTGCCCCATAAACGGGAAACCTTTGTGGTATAAGCACTTGAACACTTTCACCTGTTTTCAGAGTAAATTGTCCTATCCCAGTCACTAACATTCCCCGTATTCCGCTTTTAACTGCTTCTACATCTAGATTGTTACACCCTCTCCATGAAACTCCTTCTGCATATAGTTCTACAATTTTCTTCACGAAATCCCATTTATTGTATACCTGTTCGCAAAAAGCTCTTTCTTCCTCTAAGCTTTTGTGTATCATAACTAAACATCTCCTGAATATGCGGGTAGCTCTTGTTTATAAGTAGTGGTAGTTGTGGTGTTTGAGGTGCATCCGCTCAATAATAAAGGTACTATAGCAAACATAAAGACAAACCAACATTTTTTATTCATTTCTGTGACCATCACAACCAATAATTATTTAGGTAGGCATACAACACGTTTGCATTATAACACAGATAGGACAATTATTTGAGCTTCTTTTTCGGTTCCACAATTGCATACGGTTCGCCGTTAACAGTAGTAATCGGCAATATATCCAGATAGGCGTATTGTGGTTTTGGCTTGGCTGACCTCAAATTGAGGTTAGCTATCGGGTTGGATTTTTTATATGCTTCGCTGATATCGGCGGCGCTGACATCTGTATAGATTTGTGTTGTTGATACGGGGGTATGTCCAAGGGAGCGCCTTAGATATTCCAGATCACTACCATAAGATACTGATGTAGGGGTAAAAATTGCCTGGTTGTTCAGTCCAAATCTCCCCACGGTTCATTCTGTTTAATGCGAATTCAATTAATTAAAATCTATCAGGGTGGATGGGGAGGATCAGTGGACTGAACTAAAACAAGCAATTAATATTTACCATTTCATAAACACAGGAATAATTGGTCAATGATGTATATAGATATTTTATAACTCCTTAAGTTCCTGATTTGACCTCGAAACCTGACAGGTTTAAACTTTACGGCAAGGTAAATGATTAAATTAAAAAGAAGGGATGGAATGGAAACGCAAGCAAGTGAAATGGAAGCAAGATTGTTCCCGGTGGTGGAGACACAGTACGGAAAAGTCCGGGGACTGAACCATCAGGGTGTTAAAACATTCCTGGGTATCAGGTACGGGGCGTCAACGGAAGGAAAAAACCGCTTCATGCCTCCGCAGCCTGTAAAACCCTGGGCGGGTATTATCGATACGTTCGACTACGGTCAGATTAGCCCGCAGACACCGGCCGACCGGCGAATGGACTATACAAATCTCATCTCCTGGCACCGGCAACCTGGAGGAATCGGCGAAGATTGCTTGACCTTGAATGTCTGGTCGAGAAGTGTAAACGATAACGCCAAACGCGCCGTTACGGTCGTGCTTCACGGCGGCGGTTTTGCTACAGGTTCGGGAAATCAAGAGGGTTTTGATGGAGAAGCGGTGGCGCGCCTTGATGACGTCGTCCATGTCTCTGTAAACCATCGGCTTGGAGCATTCGGATATATCAACCTCGTGGATTTGGGTGCGCCGGAGGAATTCAAATATGCCGGCGTGGCAGGCATCATGGACTTGGTTAGTGCTTTGAAATGGATACAAACAAATATAGACCGGTTCGGCGGCGATCCGAATCGCGTATTTGTTTATGGACAGTCGGGCGGTGGTGCTAAGACCAGTACGCTTTTAGCGACGCCTTCGGCCAAAGGTCTCTTTCAACGCGCCGGCATCCAGAGCGGCTCGGCACTGCGCTTGATGGAACGAGAACAGGGCGCTAAAAGTGCCGAGGTGATACTCAAGGTTTTAGGCATCAGTAAAACGAACATAGCTGACCTGCAGAAGATACAATTTTCCACAATTATGGCCGCGCAGGCAAGCCTATCACCTGAAATCAGTCGATTTTCACCGGTCATAGGAAATGACATATTACCGCACCATCCATTTTATCCAGCTGCGCCACTGGAATCGGCCGATGTCCCAGTCATCATCAGCACCACACTGGACGATGCTGCGATATCCCTGGCCAACTTCGAAATGAACGAGTCCGAGCTCAAGCAATACCTGGATAAACAATTTGGGGATAATGCCAAGCGCATCTACAAGCTTTATCGCGATGTTTACCCTGATGTTTCGCCCTATCTGATTCAGGCTCGCATTATTACGGACCGCGGAGGCCGGTATTCGGCTACCAGGCTGGCTGAAATGAAAGTAGCCCAGAAACGCGCCCCTGCTTATTACTATTTGTGGGAATGGGCATCAAAAGCCTATGACGGTAAATTCGGCGCCGTGCATGGCGTGGACGTTGCTCCTACGGTGCATGACTATCGGGGACCAAATAACGACAGCGGCATGAAAGCAGGCAAGCTCATAGTCGACCGCTTTGCGGCTGCCTGGACCAACTTCGCTAAAACCGGTGTACCGAATTCCGATCTCACACCGGACTGGCCTCAGTATGACCTCAAAACTCGTCCTACCATGGTTTTCGACAACAACACGCGTGTTGAGAACGACTATCGCCGTGACTTCCGATTGCTTTGGGATGAACTGGGGGGAGGAAGATAGGAGAAAACGGCTAAAATTCCAGAGAAAATGACACCCGAGTCACTATAAGATATACAAGACAATATGACAAACACCTCATAAATATAAGAACGGGACCAACATATGGTGCACCCACTCTTATATTTATGAGGTTCTACCTAACCAGTAAACCTCCAGCTACCATCTAGGCTCATCTTTTTTCTAAAGTACAACCAAGACACCTAGACCCTGTTCAAGGTGTCCAAAATTGAACATTTCGCTCTAATGTATTAAATAGTCACTCCAGACAGTTTATAAAAAGTGGAGAATGTATAGACATCAATAATCGATAATATAAGGCTTGACACATTTTGTCTTGAAATATATACTCTAGACATAAATTAAACGTGAGAGATCTATACTGAGCAACGCTTAAGAATTAAGAAACACTCAGAGTATCGTAGGCGAAATTAATATCTTGAGGTTGATTGTCAAATACGCCTTTACAGAAATATTATAGCGTAGGAAATTTACTTGGTTTGGTGGCAGGAACTATTAATTGTTACGGGTTCGATAGCTTTCGGTATATTGATGGGAGTTATTGGACTGCGTATAGCCTTAAGAATGTGGCCAGCTTTCTTCTCTCGCAAGCGTGGAATATCTTTTTCGAACAATTCCTCAACTACGATTAATCCATTGCTTAAAGATTTTCGGAATATAGATAGCGAAGATATCCAGGCTTATCCGATTCAGGCGAAAGGCGACGAAAAAGCCTTGAATCCCAAGAAAGGAAATGAACATTTTCTTTTTGAACAAGAAACAAATCTGCAAGAAGATGGTCTACTTAGAAGGAAAATCGAAACTGCTTCCGGAGAAAAAGCAACAGGAGAAGTGAGACAAAAAGCAGAGAGAGAAGGGATTCTCTCAGAGCCAGATCAGAGAGTTAAGAAATCCTTAGCAAAGACACAAAAGGAAGCAGAGCGCGTAATCCATGAAGAAGCTGACCAGAAAACACAGCCAGTAGTTTTAGAAACCCCGCGTGAAGTAACTTTAAACGTTCCGAAGTTAGTAGAAGAACCACCCACACATCAGGCAACGATACATGTACAAGGAAAAACCCGACGGGTGGCAGGACAAGTAGAGTCAATACGGAAACATGAAAAAGCAATTTCCCAAACAAAAATGGAAACAGAACGATTAAACAGAGAAAAAAAAACGCAAGCCATGGGAGAACTTGGCAAGAAAGTCCCAAAAGATGTTGAAGTGGTTGGAAATACCAATCAAGCATCGACACAAGATAAAAGATGGCAGGCGTTAGCTCTGATCGAACTACAAACAAACCTGAAAATTGCTTCCACCCCATGGGATGGTACACCTTTACCTTTCCAGACCGAAATCTGGGATAGAAACATAAGCCAATTTGATACCATGGGGGTAGAACGTCGTCGTAATTTAGGAGAAGCCTATCTCGATATGCACATGGCTAACCAAATAGTTTGGTTATTTACTTCATTTGGTTCCATAAATAAAGACTTGGCGGCTAGTTATAGGCTGTTATGCGCTAAGGTCGCCGATCGGCTTACCCTACTGCTACAATAACATGTCTAAACATGTCTGCTAAAACCGAGTAATTACTATAAGGACGAACAAGTTGGCGATACCAAAGTGGATGACCTCGGATGTGTTAGTCAGCATAAGTAATTCCAGAGAGATTAAAACTAGAGATCCCCTGTCAAACAACCGGTTTCGCCTCTGGAGGGTAAGGATCACAGATCGCAGCGAAGTAGAGCCAAACAGTATCGAGATAGTAGCCACACCCGGCAGGTGTTCCAGTACACTTTCCAGTCCAAGCTCTGACCTTATAATCACATTCCGGTCTAGGCAAGCGGTAAAATAATGGCCCAGATAGATGTGGACTGGCTACAGTCATCTACCGATTGGAGCTTTAGTCACTATGGATATTATGGTAAAACCTTGAAAACCTATTTATGATTTGCGATGTGTGCATTAATGAAATTCAAAAAATTCTTTAATTAATGCAACAAAGAGGAAATACATGCGAATACTCGGTGTGAAATAGTAGCTAAAAGGGACAGCAATGAGAAACGTTAAAAAGATAATATCTATCATAGTTATAGTAGCATTACTCATGGGTAATGGTACTCCATTTTTAAGTAGTACCAACCCTGTATTCGCTCAGGATGACTCCTACGGTTTACTCAGGATACAAACCTCGCCCGCAGTACCGACAAGAATATTTATTGACGGTATTCCCAGGAGTGACTGGGGGCTTAATTGGGTGAAAATGCCTCCGGGGACATACGACCTATCTTTTTCGGATGTTGTCGGTTTTAATACCCCGTCTGAGGTTGATGTAACCTACTATCCACCAGGTGGCGGTTCCACAACTCAGCCATTAAGTCAGCCTATTGAGATTATTGCTGATACCGTTACCGAGGTCATAGTGAATTTTATCCCATTGGGTAACTTAAGGGTAGATACTTCTCCGTCACTTCCGGTCACAGTATTCTGCAATGGTTATCCGATGAACGATTGGGGATTTTGGGCAAACATAGAGGCAGGAGACTATACGATAACGTTCCAGGACATGGACGGATATCAAACTCCTCCTCCAGAAGTGGTCACCGTTCAACCAGGGGTAATGATACATATTATTGGAGAATATACAACCGCCGGAGAGAATTACATTGAGTCGATAAATGGTTTACTCAGGATACAAACCTCGCCCGCAGTACCGACAAGAATATTTATTGACGGTATTCCCAGGAGTGACTGGGGGCTTAATTGGGTGAAAATGCCTCCGGGGACATACGACCTATCTTTTTCGGATGTTGTCGGTTTTAATACCCCGTCTGAGGTTGATGTAACCTACTATCCACCAGGTGGCGGTTCCACAACTCAGCCATTAAGTCAGCCTATTGAGATTATTGCTGATACCGTTACCGAGGTCATAGTGAATTTTATCCCATTGGGTAACTTAAGGGTAGATACTTCTCCGTCACTTCCGGTCACAGTATTCTGCAATGGTTATCCGATGAACGATTGGGGATTTTGGGCAAACATAGAGGCAGGAGACTATACGATAACGTTCCAGGACATGGACGGATATCAAACTCCTCCTCCAGAAGTGGTCACCGTTCAACCAGGGGTAATGACACATATTATTGGAGAATACTTAAGTTTACAGACTCTGGTCTACGATGCCAACGGTGGCAGTGGGACCATGGCAAACAGCGTGGAACCAACAGGGACGATATTTGCGCTGAGTGCCAATACCTTCACCAAGGCTGGCTACAGCTTTAGCGGTTGGAACACGGCAGCGAACGGGACTGGCACACCCTATGCCGACCAGGCAACCTTCAACATGCCGGCGGGCGGACTCATCCTGTATGCGCAGTGGACGGCGGGTCTTCAGACCATAACCTATAATAACAACACCGGTACAGGCACAATGTCAGCGACGACCGGTAATACAGACGCTTCAGTCACCTTGAGTGCCAATACCTTCACCAAGGCTGGCTACAGCTTTAGCGGTTGGAACACGGC
>CAYHBE010000081.1:0-6866 GCA_964354765.1 uncultured Dehalococcoidales bacterium
TGCCATCTCTTCGCTAAACGTTGAAGAAACAGCTTGTTGAGGATCGCGATACTCCGGATAGTATTTTTCTATCAAAACCGATGCAAGTTCGTCGCTCACTATCCCTGCAACAGTCTCATTAATGATAGCGATATCATAATCAGGTGAAATTCCAAGTAGGTCTAACAAATACCGGAATCCGAGTGGTTTGAAAGCCAGATACTGATGCACCCATTCCTCGATGGCGGCACTGATTGTAGATTGCAGGCTTTCGTTATCGGTTACGTAGCTTGGATACACACCAGCAAATCCTCCGATCTGAACCACCAGTGAGGAAACGCCCAGGTCATCAACCCTGTTTTCGATATCCTCCATGGTCGCAATAGGTAGATCCGGATCCAGAAAGACTTCCCTGATACTTAAGATTCTATCCCTGGGAGAAACTACCAGCAGGTCAGGTAATTTACCCAGCTCAAATTTAACAGGAGGGAAGACGTTAATACCCTCCTCAAGTAATAGTGCACGAACCTGTTTTTCCAGTATCTGCTCGATAGCGTCATTCAAATTAAACTGCCGTTCTTTAGAATTAAAATAATCGACAACAGTCTTTACTCCATCACCGGTTTCATTAGAGCCCCGGCACCATTGCCTCAATTCATTGGATAGATTGGTTAGCTCCCATTTCACGATACTGAAGCGCTGCTGTCGAAGTTCCGCATTCAGAGAATTGTCAAAACTATTTCTCTGAGTAATCGTGCCCCCAACTAATAAACTTAAGGACAATGCAGAGACAGCAAATAAAATAAGTATACCGAGCGCGGCACTGCCAAGATAAACACCGACTGCTCTAAGGTTACCGAAGCCCAGGGTGTGTCTCAACGCGAAAACTCCTAACACTAAAGTCCACACGAAGACAACGACCCCTAAAAAACCTCCGACTACGGGAATAAATATAAATATCCCGAATAATCCCGGAGACACTGAGAATCCGATAGCACGGAGCAATTTCCGGAAGCTTGCTTGCTGGCGATTACGACTAAAAACTTTAGTTCCGAAAAAATATATGAAAAATGACAGGGTGAGCCATATTATGATTGAACCAACCAGACCGAATAACATCATCCAGAGATACCAGGCTCCAGCCCAGTTAAATCCGCAGGCTATCCCAAAGCCAATGCCAGTTGCTATACTCGATAAGGTTACGATGGAAAAAGCTTGCCAGCCGACTTTGTCGACGTCCCTCTCTTTGTAGAAGGTCGCATCGAACTTTAACGCTCGATATATTCTATTAATAAAAGCCCTTGCCTTCATATCTCTCTCAGGTTATCAAAAAATATTCGGCTCCTGAAATCTCAAATAGTGCGTAACAAGGTGAGACCTCTGTGGAATACACTCTCAGGTACGCCCAATCTACGTTTGATATCGAAATCACGGGTGAATGGATTGGATTTTCTAAAAAAATCGGATACCGATTTTATGGGAGGTATTGGTAAATCGGAGCCATTGACCAATCTTTGACAAGCTTGCTCATCCTTAAGCAATTTCTCAACGTAATGGCCGGCAATCCCAATTGAGGAAGCAGCAATATCACCATACAGGTTTGGATAATCTTTTATCAAAGAGAGCCAGACCTTCATATACTTTGTTGAAAATCCTGAATAAGAGATGCCGCTGTGTGACGCAATAACCGTAACCCCCTGCTCGAGCGGTAACTTTAATTTTGCTGGATTTCCCAGGTCTTGATTCACAGTCGGCAAGGAGAATTCATAGCCAGCGTGACTCAAAAGGGGCAGCTTATATTCAACCAGTTTACGATAAAATGCAATGTATTTCTTATTCGAGGGATCGATGCCCTGAGCATTGGGTATCCATTTAACCAGTAAAGCACCAGCGTCAACGCACCTGTCAATCTCTTCAAGCGCATCAAGTCGGTTCGGGTGGACCGAAATACCCGGCAACAGTTCGGGATACTGTTTAGCTATCTTAAAGATAAAACTGTTCGGTACATAAAACGCAGTCCTTAGATCACGGCTACCTTCCTCATCGTAGATAGCATCAGTAGCCAGTATTACACCTAAATCGACCGGCGATTCCCGAAGATACTGCACGAGTTTTAGAACATATTCGGCCAGGCTATTAATATCCAGTCGATTAGCGATTAGTCTAAACCACATTTTCCTTAGCAGTGACTTGGCAATGTAGCATCCATCTTTGGCCTCTCCAATCGCGTGTATATGGATGTCGATCCTTTTCATAGCAGCGGATGAAGCACGCGCAGAATTCAACACACTTTGCACAAATCTATTATAATCTAGGCAGAGGATTCAACCATATTCTAATCGGAGCCAGATTCGCGACAGCCGAGAACTGTCTTATATTCGGCTTATAATTGGAAAAGCTACAGTATCGTGTTGATTCTGTATTAAAATTCTGTGTCTAGAACACGTTTTCGGAGTATATTACCTGCAAATTTTATCAAATTGCTTTGCTTCGCGGACCCCGCCGCGCTATGTCCAATATTCTCAATAATATTTAACAGTTTGTCGAATGGGACTCCTACGGTCATTTCTTCCGGTCGATATTTTCCTAAAAACCGGCAAGATATATCCAGGAAACTGATACCAATCCTGTGAGTGGTAATTGGCGTTGCAATACTTCCCGAGCAAAGCGGTTCCTGGTGAGCTAGCTCAAACTCGCCAGTCTCAAAAGCATCGAGGAACAAAATACGGCTTACTTGCGCCGGTGTTGCTACAAAAACAACCAAATCTGGTATAAAATCTGCTTTTTCGAGCGGAGAAAAAACGAGGTGATTTCCGAGTTTGGGAGCCATATTTTTCAAAGATGTCAACAGGCGCTTCGCTGCCGCTTTCGAGCTAAAAAGCTTTTCTTTATTTACCAGGAAATCCTCAATAAAAGGAATCGGCGTCTTTCCCATGCCTAGATGAGCTCGAGCGCCGCAAATAATTTGTTTACTTGAAGCCCAAAAAGTGCTTCCACGGCGCGCGATTTGAAGCATCATGCACACCGTAACGCCGCGAGTCGCCTGCTTTATTCCAGAAGGATGTTCTGGGGAGATAGCAATCGCCACCGGATTCCCTTCCAGCTCAAGTGTTACACGCAGTATTTCCGAATAATGCGTGTAAGGTGATGAGATTTTAGCGTCTAACAAACCAGGTTACCTTCGCCAATTACAGTATTTGGTTGAGAATCCTATCGGGTGAAACACTACTATACAGCATTCCGACTATAACATCCCGGTTATGAAAAAGTCATAAAAAATATAACAGGGAAAAAACAGTTTTATAACATTTTGGATCTTTTCAGACTTGTGACGGGACGCAGATAGAATCAAGGATATCTTTTATGACATAAGTGTAGAGGGCAGCTTATGCTTTCTTTACCTGCTGCATTAATTCCATAGTCTTCTGAGCGTCACAAAGGAATTGATCAACAGTTGCTCTGGTATTTTTGTGGTCAGCCATTTTGTAAATAAACTGTGGCGGTATGGTAATGATATGGGCTCCGGCTAGAGCTGCGGTGATCACGTCACCAACAGACCGGATACTGCCGATAATTATCTTATTCGAATAGTGCCATCTATTTAACCATTCAATTGAATTCCTGATGACCAGGCTAGCATCCCCACCTTCATCCGTGACTCTGCCGGCAAAAATGCTTATGTAAGTTGCCTTTGCCTTCGCCGCGAGCATTACTTGACCGAAAGACATTGCAGCGGTTGCGTTGACTTTAATCCCCATCGTTTCAAGGTTCTTGATAATTCCGTAGCACGGAGTACCGTCTGTATTTATCTGGGGAATTTTAATGACTATATTATCTCCCCAGGAAGCAAATTCAGTTGCCTGGGTGAACATTTCGTCCAAATCGTTTGAGGTGACTTCAACACTAAGCGGGCGCGGATCGATCAAGCGCGCAATTTCTTTTGCACCCTTCTCGATGTCGTGGATACCATCTTTGAACATTATCGACGGATTAGTCGTCACTCCATCAGCAATTCCATACTCCAACCACCTGGCTATTTCTTTAATATTCGCCGAATCTACAAATATTTCCATCTTATATCCCCGTTTCTAGAATAACATCAACGGCTTCGGGCAAGTTTTTAGCTAATGCGTCAGGATGCACATCCAGTTCATCCATCAGCTTGCAGAGCTCGCATTTTTGCTTGCCGATGAGGACGCTTCTGCAACCGGCACGGTGTCCAGCTTGAATATCACTCAGATTATCACCCACCATATAGCATTCATCGGGGTTGAGTGAGAATTCGCGGATGGCCTGAAAAAGCATACCTGGTTCAGGTTTACGGCAATCGCATACGGTTCGATAAACATGGTTTATACCTTCGGGGTGATGAACGCAATAGTACACTTTATCGATATGAGCACCTTCAGCTTTAAGTTCCGTTACCATTTTTTCATTCATCCGGCCGAGATCGTCCAGGGTGAAATGATTCTTTGCGACACCCGGCTGATTTGACACCACAATGACAAGAAATCCTGAATCATTAAGGCGGCGAATTGCCTTGCCGACGCCAGGTAAAATATGAAATTGGTCTACTGTGAACGGCGAATCTATGATGCCAATTTCTTGATAATAGAGCAGTTCATTAATAACACCGTCGCGGTCAAGAAATGCGGCTTTCATGAGGCGGCAATCATCTCTTTCAATTGAAAAACAATCAGGTGTTCTAATACGAGGTGGAAAGATTCTACAAGCGGGGTCGAGTTAGCCGGTACCACAATGCAGGCATCTGCTATTTCTTTCATCGGTCCGCCATCAAATCCACTCAAACCAATGCACTTCCCTGCGTGTTCGCGGGCGTATATCATCGCCTGAAGAAGATTTTGAGACCACTTCCCAGCTTTGTCTTTACCGGCGCCTCCATGGACGCTTAAACAGATAACAACATCGCCGGGAGAAAATTTAGTTTTAAGCTGTTCGGAAAAAATATTATCGAATCCATTGTCATTGACCAGGGCAAGCACCAGAGGAACATTATCGTTTAAACACTCTGCGCGAAACGGCTGCTTACCCTCGGATGCCACTGTTTTCGACAGGTCGCATGCAAAATGGGTCGCGGTGGATGCCGAACCACCGTTACCGCAAATAAAAACCTGCTTTTTCTGACGCCATGCTTCAAATAGTATTCCTATCGCTGCCTGAATATCCGGTTTCGAGATGGCACCAGCTATTCGCGATACGTCATTCAAGTAATTATCGATAAAAGACATGATTTTCACTCTCCTGATTGATTCAAGTGTTTACAAGAATTTTTGCACCACTGAAGTCGAAGTGGAAACGTTCCCATTTTAACCCCCGATTTTGTAGACTTTCGATCAAACTACTCTTATGACCGTTAGCGCAGTAGAACATCAAGAAACCGCCTCCACCAGCTCCAACCAGTTTGCCACCTATCGCGCCTTTCTTCCTGGCGAGATCGTAGCACTCGTCAATAAACGGATCGGACATATTCTTCGAACGTTTTTTCTTCGTTTCCCAATGTGTATGCAGAAGCTCTCCGAGCATGTCGACGTCGCCTGCCTCCAGGTATCTCCTCGTCTGTAAACCAATATCTTTGACGGTATGCAGATTATTGATGATGTGCGGATCATCGCTCTTTGATTTTTCATCCTGTTCGGATAGAATTTCAGATGCATCGCGCTCTTTTCCGGTGAAAAAAAGGAGAAGATTACTTTCTATTTGGTCGATTACATCGGCTTTAACTTGGAGCGGCTCGACGTAGACATCGCCATTCTTATAGAAAGTTAGACAGGTCAATCCACCGAAGGCTGCCATATATTGATCCTGTTTTCCTATCGGTTCGCCCAGCAAGTCTATCTCAACATGACAAGCTTCATCAGCAAGTTGTTTTTGATTAATATAATCTTTTTTATATGTATGCAAAGCATTGAGAAGAGCCACTGTAAATGTTGATGAAGTTCCAAGCCCGCTCCTTGCCGGGATATCAGCGATAGAGTGCAATTCTATACCTTCTTTAACGTCCATAAATTCAAGTGTTGTCTTGAAGATCCGGTGCTTAATTTCTTCCACACAATTAACGTTTTCCATCTCCGAGTAGCTAATCCGGATAGTGTTGACAAATCTCCGGTTGGCGATGATTGTACAATATTTATTTATGCCTCCAGCGATGAGAAACCCGCCATATTTTGAATAATAAGACTCTAAATCGGTACCGCCACCCCCTAGCGTAATACGCATCGGAGCTGTTGAAAGTATCATTGCTTTACACTCCGGACGTATTTCTGAAATTCCGCCAGGCCTGCAAGTGATCCGATTTCATAGAAACGCTCTTTTGTTTCAAACGAAATAAGCTGTCGCATTCCAATAAGCCTGTTGAATACCTGTTCAAGGGTGTAATATTCACCTGAAGGGATCATTTCTAACACTTTTTTCTGGAAAATATTTAGACCGTAATCGATGTATTTAAGCCCGGCTTCAGAATGTTTATCGTACTTGACAACCATACCGGAATCATCGATACAAGTGTTGCTTCTATCATACAGACCACCGTTCTTAAACACGGTCATTAACCCAAGTTTTTGACTTTGCATAAAAAATGATAGTATCTCCTCAAAATTCAGGAGAAGAAATGAATCGCCGTAGAGCGTTAGAAATACCTCGTCTAGGAGGTATTCGGCATTCTTTAAAGCGCCTGCGGTTCCTAACTGCTCGTGTTCTATGCTGTAGGTGACGTGAACTCCATAATCTGCGCCGTCTCCAAAATAGTTAACGATCTGTTGAGCAAAGCACCCTACACATAAAACAATCTTATTAATACCGCCCTGCTTAAGCATTAGTATCTGATGTTCAAGAAATGATCTCGGAAAATGGGTGAATGGCGGATATTC
>CAYHBE010000082.1:0-6796 GCA_964354765.1 uncultured Dehalococcoidales bacterium
TGTCGATCTGAATAACAGCGATACGACCATCTCCCGCATCTGTTACAAAAATACGTGATCCATCTTGTACAATGGTGACAAACGAATGACTTTTGTTTGTTGTAAGCCCAGTTTGTAATTCCCTTATTATTGAATAAGGGCTACTATTGACATCAACTACCGTTATGGTTCCAGTAAAAGGGTCAGCAACATAAAGCTTGTCCCCGTTGGGATGAATCGCTAAAGCTGAGGGGCCGCTCCCACTTAAGACTACAGATGAAATCAATCCATTCGTCAGATTATTGAATCCGTCAACTCGCCGAATGCCACGATGAGAAGTATATGTGTATTCTCCCGAAGGCGACAATACCAGCCCTACCGGACCAAAGGTATTGTTACCAGAAATCAACATAGTTTGGCGGTCCTGAGGTGATGATGTGTTGAATGAGATAATGCGATTCGTACCGGAAGTTGTTGTAGAACCAGCTCCTTGGGTAACAGCGACATAAGCCTTAGTACCATCCGGGGACAACCGTATCTGGTAGGGGAATCCCTGACCGAGGTCCTTGATTACGGTTTCTTCAGCATCAGTATTGGTATTAATCACGAAAATGCTTCCCTGGTTATCCGCACCACCAGGTCCATTATCTACAGCATATAGTTTTGTTTTATCCGGTGAGAGTGCCATGTAGTATATCTTGCCACCGACTTCGATAGTCTTTACCGAGGGTGGTTTAACCGTTGTTGGTGCGGTGACCGTAATGGTGATGTTAACTATATCTTCCAATTTGCCATCTGTAACCTTGAAACTTACAGGGTGATCACCCACATCCCCGTTAACTGGTAACCAGGAAAATACACCAGTAGAGTTGTTAAAGCTAGCACCCGCTGGTCGGATTGGGGCGGAGTATATTAAAGGATCACCATCCAGGTCAGTTGCACAGATGGTAAATTCTAGCAAATTTCCGGCAACCACTGACTTGTTACTGATTTCGTCAAATACCGGGGGATTGTTTGTTGGGGTGGTTTCTGTAGATTTTTGAGTGACTGTGGTAGTTGAGAGATCTTGTCCTGTTTGTGTTGTATTTGAAGTTGGAGAATTATTGATAGTCTCCGTACGACAGGCGCAATTACGTAGAATGAATGCCAGTAATATCAATAACACGATTATGATTGCACAGGCGATAAGTAGTATTTTACGGCGAGCCATAGAAACCAAAAAACTTTTCATAAAGATCTTGGCCTCCCATATTTACTTTAAAAGTGCATTAAAACAAAGGAGTTATGTGGAACAAATGTTATCAGTTCATATAATAGAAATCAATAAGTCATTTAAATTGACAATTCGCCAGGATGGTTGATGTTGCCGGATTTTTCTCGTTTCATTTTGGATCGAGCAATACTGTTAAAAGGTACCATTTCTTGGACCGCATCTTTTTACTATTATGTTACCTATTTACTTCACATTATTTAGGTTGGCATGTCATACCACAATGTGGTATTATCATATTGTTTGGCAGGTTTTCAAAAACGCAGAATGGATAATAGTGAATTTAAAAAGATTAGACGCTATCTGAGCAAGACCCAAACCCAATTGGCTGAATTGCTGTGTGTGTCTCCCAAAGCCATACAAAGCTTTGAACAGGGTTGGAGGAAGATTCCGGCAAATCTTGAACGGCAACTATTATTTCTTTTATCCTGCAAGATGTCTACGGATGATAAGACGAGTCCTTGTTGGGAGATAAGGAAGTGCCCAATTGAACATAGGGAACGATGTGTTGCATGGGAATTCAGAGTTGGCAAGTATTGTTGGTTTATTACCGGGACCTTTTGCGGTGGCGTGAGACGCGAGAGCTGGGAGACAAAGATGAAATTATGCCGGCATTGCGCAGTGTACAAGTCGGTGTTACCTAAACTATAGAGCAGCAACTCTGACTTGATAAGGGCTATGGAGTTAACGCATCCTGCTGAATTATGTAGAAGTAATCGATAACCACTTTGACTATGTAGGAAGGGAGCAACGAGGTATAAGAAACATAAGAAGACCCTGAATAATACGGTATTCGTACGTCAATTAAGTTGTGCTGAACAAGGTATAGTACAACTAGAATAGTCGCAAAAGGAAAAGGAGGCATACATGAATCGCATTCTATCATTGTCGGTATCCATTCTAGGGCTAGTAGCTATTGTCGTTGGTGCGGTGTTCGTTTTCCAGGGTGTTAGTAAGAATAACTTGATTGTAGAGAGGATGAAAGTAGAGAAAGTCGCCTTGGCTCTTGACCCGAACAATCCGAACCAGCTAACACAAATTCAAACTGGTGATGATGCACAGTCAGCGGCTGATGTTATCGCCGTACACCGGCGTGCCATATCCCCTTCCTATCAAGATCTACTGGGCGGTGGTCGATTCGATCCGACCAAACCCCAGCAATTGACTTACGCGCAGGCAATGAATATTGAGAACTATCTATATTTGGCTGTAACTGCCTTTGGGCTGGTTCAAGTTGTCATGGTAGCTGGTGCCTTCATGATAGTAACAGGGGTAGCTTTGGGTCTAACTGGTCTGCTCCTTTATAGGAATTATGTGAAAGTATCATAATCAGGACAGTGTTCCGATTGCAGAGAGGCGATTTCATAAAAGAAGCAGAGATATTAGGTGCGTCCACACTTATTTGGTGCTGACGGCACGAGGTGATCTTAGCAAAGCAAGGACTGGCCGATTAGGCCTATCTAGGCTCTGAAGGAACTTGGTATTTAGCTGAAGGCTCTGAGAAGCATGCGCGTTACAGCAATAGTGTATAACGCCGTACACCGCCTCGCAAAGTAGTATGGTTTTTGCGAACCGCATTGTCTTAGAGCTTATCTTCCGCTTTAACCGGCATGGAGCCTGGCGGATAGTCAGAGACCGGGCCAGCAAAGAGATATTACCGAGTTTGGTAATGTCGGCAATATCTCACGAGGAGATCTCAGGAGTCACCATGGGCGACCTTCGGAGCTGCTTTCTTGGTAGGTAACTTAATGAGTAATTGTCGAATACAATTAATCGAAAGTCTTGCAGCAAAGCTCCTCTTGGTAAATACGGGACGAGGCTCGACTGTAATCTCAGATATACTCTATGTAATTGATGGTGACGGGTTGGATTGGAATGGGTGGGTTCGGACAACAAGCGAGAATAGGAATGGGTATTTTGATTTCAAGTGTTCCACATAATCCAGCCATTCGCTAGTCAGATGGTCATACATCCTTCTTATGTCGCCAGCAATGTGGTCCACGTCTTTGTCTGGCAAATCGTTTAAGGATGGCCTTGCCTCGAGCTCCTCGTCAAGATGCGTAACGGCCCATAGCAGATCAGTAAATCGGTCGTGTTCTAGAATACTGGGGTTTTCAAGTAAAGTTAAGAGAAACTCTCTCCTCCCGGACAAGAACTCTTTGAGCTGGCGAAGGTCAACACTGCGGATATTAACATCGATCGGAAGATTATAGGCATAATCGGCAGCTTCCTTGAAATGCTTCTTTGTCCAGGTTCCAGTAACATTGAGATGTAAGGCAATCTCTTCCTTGTTGTCAAAATGTTTGAGAAGGCTTTGCAGGAGATGGTTTCCAACCTCGCTGAAAAAAGCACCTAACACCATGTTCATCTTCTCTAGCTTCGCCTGTGTCTCTCTGCGAGTTAATATCCTTTCGATTACGATAACCACGAGAAAGACCTCGAGCGGTAGAAATGCTAAATCGCCCACCAAATATAAGAAGATATGGTGAACATCCCGGAATATGATGTAGTGAACGAAGTAAAGTAAACCAGAGAGAATAACGAATACGGCAGCAAGAATAACAATGAAAGAATGACGTCGTATCATTAGCTTAAGACCTTTACAATACATTACCACGTTTTCGTGCCTCACGTATAGGTTCTAGTCCCACAATCGGTCCTAGTATAGTCTTTCAAGGATTCTTCTACCTTCATTGACCCAGAGGAGTGTCGTTTTTGATTTCTTTATCGATTCGATTAACGTGAATGTCAATAAAGCTGGTTCTTGAAATTTCACCTTATGTATTTTTGTAGATTGTTAAAACAACAGGAGTATTTGTTAAGGCTCTGAGGATTTATAAAATCTGGAGAGATCTGGAGAGATTGTGTCTGCACTTATAAACCTCCCTATGCCAGCATCTTAATACCTCGATTCGTAATAGTAAAGACCTGTATCATCAAATCTTTGCCCGGTAAAGAGTCTTTCGGTAAGAAAGTTTTTAGGATTGTCTAATCTCAATAATGATCATTTATAAAGAGAAGGGACATCAATCAATCTTGCGCACAATCGGCACGCCGATGCCCATAATCAGAGCCAGGGCAGCGCACAAACAACCCATAATCAGCAGCACCGGCGGCGCTCCCATGACATCTGCCAGCGCGCCGGCTGCCATCGAACCGAGCGGCATCAAACCGCGGTCGAGACGGTAAATACCCATTACCCGCCCGTGTAATTCTACCGGCGTCTTTGTCAGTAATACCGTGTTTGTCAGAGTCTGTGTTCCTGTGCTTACCATGCCGATACAGACCATTATTGCCATCGAAAACGCCACGATATTCGATCTCGACAGCAGGATAAGAAATACCCCAAAAAGCAAAGTCGCGATAACTGTTATCATGCCTTTATGTCTTACGTTAGCAAGGGTCGCGATGACCAGCACCGAGACTAAAGCTCCGGCTCCCGCCGCCGAATACATCAGTCCGTATCCCGTCTCTCCTATATTCAACACTTTATCAGCGAGAATGGGTAGAAGCGTCATGTACGGCCAGGCGATAACCATTGGGATCAGCGAGAGCAACATCATTGTCAGTACCTGTTTGTCTTTCCAAACATAGCGGAAGCCGTCAGCCATATCTTTCCACATCGTTTCTTCCGAATGTCTCTGGCTTTCAGGCGGCACCCGCATAATAATTGTGGCAATAAGGGTCGCGATATATATGCCAGCAGACACGAAATATACGCCGCCCGTTCCAATCGGTTCGAGCAGCAAGCCTGCGGCAGCCGGCCCGATGATACGCGTGCCGTTCATCGCAGCTGAGTTCAGGGCAATGGCGCTGGTTAGTTCATCACCTTTTACCAGGCTTGGTATCAACGCAGTCCGGGTAGGTTGTTCAAACGACATCGATGCTCCCATGAGAAAGGCGGTGAGTAGCACGTGCCATACTTCAACCTGCCCGGTAACAATCAAAGTGGCGAGAATGATTTTATTCACGAGCGTGAACGATTTGGCGACAATGAGCAGTTTCCGCTTATCAACCCGGTCGGCGATTACTCCAGCCAGCACACCAAAAATTAGCATCGGGGCGGCGCGTAAAATGTTGACAAGAGCTAGCATAGCTGCCGAATCGGTAAGCTGCCAGATAAGCCAGTTGCGGGCGATTGTTTCTACCCAGAGCGAGGCGGAATGTCCCAGCTGCCCCGACCACAAAAGCGCATAGTCCCGGTTTTTTAGTGCACGGAAAGTCTTGATTTCCTTAAGCTTTGAGGGAATAGTCTTTAGAGACGGCAAATTAGACTCAACGCTTTCTAGAGGAATCGATGGCAGCCTGCTGGATTGTGAAAAGCTCTTTAATACCTTTCTCTGCCAGTGAAAGCATCACATCGACGCTTTCCTTATTGAATGGTTTCTTCTCAGCCGTGCCCTGGATTTCCACAAATTCGCCGCGGCTGGTCATCACCACATTCATATCGGCTTCCGCATTCGCGTCTTCATCATAACAAAGGTCAAGTAGCCGGTGACCATGAACCACACCGACGCTGGTCGCTGCGACAGCGTTGTTTAAAGAGACTCCATGGATGACACCCATCGTCGCAAGTTTTTCCATCGCTATATAAAGAGCTACATAGGCGCCCGTGATAGCAGCAGTCCTGGTGCCGCCGTCTGCCTGGAGAACATCACAGTCGATAATAAAAGTCCTCTCACCTAATGAGGACATGTCTGCGACTGCCCGGAGGCTCCGCCCAATCAAGCGTTGTATTTCATGCGAGCGCCCGGAAATGCCGCCTCTTCCCGAATCGCGCTCGGTGCGGGTAAGAGTACTTCGCGGTAACATTGCGTACTCGGCGGTAATCCAGCCGGTGCCGCTGTTGCGAAGAAAAGGCGGGACTCTTTCTTCACAGGTCACTGAACACAGCACCCGTGTTTTCCCCAGCTCTATCAATACTGAGCCTTCAGCAAAGCTCTGGTAGCCAGTTGTTATTTTTACCGGCCGCATTTGATCGTATGTTCGACCGTCGCCTCTTCTCAATCGTCCGTTCCTTCCTGTTTCACCCAATAATGTTTGCCCAAGTATACCATAAAAAAGTCAGAGCGCAAATCTAAAAAGTCAAAGTTTTGATTTTAATAAAGTCATTGCGAGTTTATCGGAGTAACCTCAGGGTGGGGATCCCTCTTTCCCCGAAATTTTAAGTTTTTACTTCTGGTTTTGACCTTTGACTTTAAAATTGTGTTAGCAGGAGTGTAAGAGGGCGGGGCGCTTAAATAATCACCGTCTTCACCTCTAGGGAAGAGATCTTGATCCATGCTTGATAATGTGTGAGGATCATTGTAAATAATCACATAGCCTTGTGTCATCCAATTGGGTAAAAATTGAGGGGACAGGGAAGCAGGCAGTGTTAGAGGATGCAATCCTCTAAAAATAATCACCCTCTCCCTGTTTTGTTAAGGGAGAGGGCAGGGGTGAGGGTCGTAGTGTCCATAATAGACCAGGGAAAATTCAATCTAATCTCTAATAACTCTTTATTCTTTTCTATTAATTATTGGTATTTGTTACTTGTTACTTTTAATT
>CAYHBE010000083.1:0-6767 GCA_964354765.1 uncultured Dehalococcoidales bacterium
TCCATACATATTTCAAGTGGGACGGGTAATTGTAATACCCAACCTGAATTTCGCCGTTCCAGTTTTTAATCCATGGCCACCAGAGAACGTAGAGGTATGGGCTAGGTTTGGATAATACCCAGCACTGCTCGATGACGTATGGCATTAAATCAGCGTTAACTTTAGCTAATTGGACTTCATCAGTGCCGATATACTCCGATGCCCTGCTGGCTGCTTCAGCGACGATGGAGTCGTTAACATGGCTTGGATTGTACTGACTTGAGCCGTTAAAGTTGATCATCTTTTGCCAGGCACCTGAGGTTGCGGCATATATAAGTTCATTAGCACCGTAGTTTCTGGCTCTGACCCTAGCTGACCAGGTAGCATAGTCCCTGGCATCGAGTGTCAAAGTGATACCAGCCTCAGCCCACATATTCTGAATCAAAGAAAGGAAGTCGACCTGGCTGGGGGTATTGTAGCAAATAATGGTCGTCTTTAAGCTGGGATAGCCGGCGGCCGTGAGTAGGTCTTTGGCTTTGTCCACGTTGTGGGAGAATAAGTCCTGGACATTAGCCGGTAGTTGTTCCATGGGAACATAGGCGGTGGCGTTTTCCCTGGCGTAGCAAATAGGCCAGTTCAGGATGACAGCTTTACCATCGTAAAATTCATCCTTGATTTTGTTGAAATCGGTGGCGTAGTACAATGCCTGCCGGACCTCCTTTTTACTGAACGGAGAATCCGCCATATCCGTTCTCATACCGATGACGTAGCTTGAGTCATTAGTATACTGGATATATTTTATATCCGGATCATCGAGGAACCTTTTGACATCATCGTAATAAAAATCAGTGCCAGTTAGCATGTCTATTTTGCTGGTGCGGAAGGATGCTATCCGGGTTGAGATATCCGTAATAATCAATACTTTGATACCTTCCAGGTAGGGCAATTTATCGCCCTTGCCGGGGCCGATGGGGTTAGTTCCCCAATAGTTGTCGTTGCGTATGAAGGTAGCCGAACCATTGGATACGAAGTCTGTGAGTATGAACGGTCCGGTGCCGATGCTGTTCCGCCAGTCACCCAGGTTTTTATAGTACTCGATGGCATCTTTCGGCATAATCGAGCAGAAATCGGGGAACAGGGTGACAGAGTTTGCCCATTCACTGACAGGACACTCGATGGTGACCGTGCGGGTGGCTTCGTCACCGGTAATCACGGCGGTCTTTGCCAGGTTAGTATACGCCAATCTGAAGTAAGACACAGGCTCGGTGCACATCCGTTTCAGGGAAAAGACGACGTCCTCGACGGTGAGTTCCCTACCGTTGGTGGGTGATTTGTTATGCCACTTGACGCCTTCGCGGATGTGGAAGACCATTTTGCCTCTTTCGGGAATCTGCCAGCTATCCGCCAGGGAGCCTGTCTTAAGGTTCATATTGTTGATGCCGCCCAGGACGAAGTTAGCTTCATTGGTGCCGGCGGACCCCTTTATCCAGTCGCCTTGCAGTAGCTCTTCGTTGGTTAGGTGGAGTGTATATGTGGCAGAGTGATTTTGGGCGAAACCTTCGTCAAAACTTAATATATCGGCAGTTAGGACTCCAGTAAATACTCCTCCGTATTGCGGTTTGTCAGTGCGTGATGTGTCTTCCAGTTTTACCACTTCCGGCACTGGGGTTTCCTTTACAGTACCTGTGACAACTTTCGGTCCCTCTTCTGTTGTTGTGGAGGTTTCTGTTTTGCAGGATGCTAACACCATCGCTGTAACGGTTAACATTACCAGAAACATCCATAACACCTTTTTTCCCATCTGTGAGTCCTCCTTTTTGAAAATATTGCACTCAGCTAATTTATTTTTTGTTCTTAAGAGTTGAGAAATTGTATCGTCGCCAGATTATCGTGTACGATTATGCTATTACATACAAATAAATAAGTCAAGTATTTTATTAGTCATTAATCATCTTGTGTAATTTTTTTGGAATGACCAGATTAGCCCAAGAAAAGAGATAGCTTGGAGTTTTTAAACTCCAAGCTATCTGCTTAATTCAGGAGAGGAAATTACTTGCTTCCCGTCAATTGTTCTTTAATGCCTGTGTCCTGCCACCTGTATTTCAGGTAAGACGGGTAGTTATAGTATCCGACTGAAAGTTCGCCGTTCCAGTTCTTTACCCACTTCCACCAGATAACATAGGCATATGGATTCGGCTTGGGAATAACCCAGGCTTGCTCAAGGACATACGGCATTAACGCGGCAAAATTTTTCGCCAGAGTCGCATCATCATAACCGACCAGGTCCATGGCAATGGGGTAAGCTTCATTCACTTTAGCGTCATTAATAAAGCTCATATTGTACTGTCCGGTCCCGACCAGGTTGACCATTCTCTGCCAGTTGGCTGAAGTAGAATAATAGAACATATTATCGTAGTTCTTGGCTCTTACTCTTGCCGTGTAGGTTGCCAGGTCCTTTGAATCCAGAGTGACTTTAACGCCAACTTTAGCCCACATATCCTGGATCAAAGACAGGTAATCAATATAGGTTGGAGTGTTGTAGGTTGTGATGGTGGTATTGAAACCAGTGGGGTGACCAGCGGCTTTGAGAAGTTCCCTGGCTTTATCGGGGTTGTAGGAATACAATTCCTGGACGTTAGCGGGAAGGTTCTCAATGGGTACATAAGCGTCTTTGTATTCCTTTACTGGGGCAATAGGCCAGGTCAGGATGACAGCTTTGCCGCCGTAGTACTCATCTCTTATTTTCTTGAAGTCGGTAGCCATCATCAAAGCCTGGCGTACCTCCTTCTTACTGAAAGGCAGGTCTGCCCTGTCGGTATGCATATAAATCACAAGGGCTGAATCCGATGTGTATGTCATGTACTTAACATCCGGGTTCTCGAGGAACTCCTTGACATCATCATACTCACCGCTGGTGCCGTCGATCTTACCGGTCCTGAAGGCAGCGAGTCGGGTAGAGGTATCTGTGATAATCAAGTATTTAACGCCCTCGAGGTACGGCAGCTTGTCTCCCTTACCGGGACCGATGGGATTAGTTCCCCAGTATTTAGGATTCTTGATGAAAGTAGCCGAGCCATTGGAGACATAATCGGTCATCATAAAAGCGCCGGTGCCGATGCTGTTCCGCCAGTCATTCAAATCTCCGTATAACTCGATAGCATCCTTAGGCATAATCGAGAGGAAGTCACTGAAGAGGGTAAGCATATTTGCGTGTTCTCCAGTGGGAACCTCAAGGGTTACGGTACGGGCTGCATTATCACCTGTTATCTTGATAGTCTTGCACATGTTTGGATAAGTCATTTTGAGATAAGACCCTGGATGAGTGGTCATGCGGGTGAAATTGAAGACGACATCTTCAACAGTGAGGGCTCTACCATTGGTTGGGGGTTTGTTATGCCAGTAGACGCCTTCACGGATATGGAAAATGAATTTACCTCTCTCAGGTATTTCCCAGGTATCTGCAAGGCTGCCTGTTTTAAGAAACATGTCGCTGATGCCGCTCAGTACGAAGTCGGTCTCACCGGTGCCTGCAGGACCTTTGGTCCAGTCACCCTGGAGCATCTCTTCGTTAGTCAGTTTAAGGGTTGTAACATAAGGGTGCGAAAGGAAGCACTCATCGAAGCCGGTGATATCAGAAGCCAGTGCAATCCTGGCGATTCCGCCGTACTGAGGTTTTTCCTCATGTGTAGTTTCTTTGGGTGGTTCTCTTTCCGGTACAGGGGCTTCCGTGATTCCACTGATTATTGTAGAACCTTCTTCCGCCGTTGTGGTTGTCTCTTCACTACCGCAGGACGCCATTATTAACGCCATCCCTATTAGCAGTGAAATTAAAGCCCACACAACTTTTATTTTCATTTTTTCTTTTTCCTTCTCCATCCTTATTGCAATCTCGTGCAAATTGTTTCAACAGGAAAAACAATTTTCACATCTTGCACCTCCTATCACAATGAAGATAATTGCATTATGTTCACAGTCTCAATAAATTCTGTCACGATAATCGATTGCGAATATGCTATTATTATTTCCCCTATTTGTCAAGTAGGAACTATGACAATGTAGAGTAAATAATAATAAAAATAGCCCGGTTTTTACCGGGCTATTTTTATTAAGAGGTTGTATTTGTTTTCTTAGCTGGAGTCTATTTGCTTCCCGTCAATTGTTCTTTAATGGCTGTGTCCTGCCACCTGTATTTCAGGTAAGACGGGTAGTTATAGTATCCGACTGAAAGTTCGCCGTTCCAGTTCTTTACCCACTTCCACCAGATAACATAGGCATATGGATTCGGCTTGGGAATAACCCAGGCTTGCTCAAGGACATACGGCATTAACGCGGCAAAATTTTTCGCCAGAGTCGCATCATCATAACCGACCAGGTCCATGGCAATGGGGTAAGCTTCATTCACTTTAGCGTCATTAATAAAGCTCATATTGTACTGTCCGGTCCCGACCAGGTTGACCATTCTCTGCCAGTTGGCTGAAGTAGAATAATAGAACATATTATCGTAGTTCTTGGCTCTTACTCTTGCCGTGTAGGTTGCCAGGTCCTTTGAATCCAGAGTGACTTTAACGCCAACTTTAGCCCACATATCCTGGATCAAAGACAGGTAATCAATATAGGTTGGAGTGTTGTAGGTTGTGATGGTGGTATTGAAACCAGTGGGGTGACCAGCGGCTTTGAGAAGTTCCCTGGCTTTATCGGGGTTGTAGGAATACAATTCCTGGACGTTAGCGGGAAGGTTCTCAATGGGTACATAAGCGTCTTTGTATTCCTTTACTGGGGCAATAGGCCAGGTCAGGATGACAGCTTTGCCGCCGTAGTACTCATCTCTTATTTTCTTGAAGTCGGTAGCCATCATCAAAGCCTGGCGTACCTCCTTCTTACTGAAAGGCAGGTCTGCCCTGTCGGTATGCATATAAATCACAAGGGCTGAATCCGATGTGTATGTCATGTACTTAACATCCGGGTTCTCGAGGAACTCCTTGACATCATCATACTCACCGCTGGTGCCGTCGATCTTACCGGTCCTGAAGGCAGCGAGTCGGGTAGAGGTATCTGTGATAATCAAGTATTTAACGCCCTCGAGGTACGGCAGCTTGTCTCCCTTACCGGGACCGATGGGATTAGTTCCCCAGTATTTAGGATTCTTGATGAAAGTAGCCGAGCCATTGGAGACATAATCGGTCATCATAAAAGCGCCGGTGCCGATGCTGTTCCGCCAGTCATTCAAATCTCCGTATAACTCGATAGCATCCTTAGGCATAATCGAGAGGAAGTCACTGAAGAGGGTAAGCATATTTGCGTGTTCTCCAGTGGGAACCTCAAGGGTTACGGTACGGGCTGCATTATCACCTGTTATCTTGATAGTCTTGCACATGTTTGGATAAGTCATTTTGAGATAAGACCCTGGATGAGTGGTCATGCGGGTGAAATTGAAGACGACATCTTCAACAGTGAGGGCTCTACCATTGGTTGGGGGTTTGTTATGCCAGTAGACGCCTTCACGGATATGGAAAATGAATTTACCTCTCTCAGGTATTTCCCAGGTATCTGCAAGGCTGCCTGTTTTAAGAAACATGTCGCTGATGCCGCTCAGTACGAAGTCGGTCTCACCGGTGCCTGCAGGACCTTTGGTCCAGTCACCCTGGAGCATCTCTTCGTTAGTCAGTTTAAGGGTTGTAACATAAGGGTGCGAAAGGAAGCACTCATCGAAGCCGGTGATATCAGAAGCCAGTGCAATCCTGGCGATTCCGCCGTACTGAGGTTTTTCCTCATGTGTAGTTTCTTTGGGTGGTTCTCTTTCCGGTACAGGGGCTTCCGTGATTCCACTGATTATTGTAGAACCTTCTTCCGCCGTTGTGGTTGTCTCTTCACTACCGCAGGACGCCATTATTAACGCCATCCCTACAAGAAACGTAAGGAGAATCCACAATACTTTTTTTCTCATTTTTCATTCTCTCATTCTTTATTTTTCATTCAGCTATTCAATTGTCGGAAACAAGTCTTGTTATCCAGACATTTTTCACCCCCCAATTAGCTAATAATTTTATAAATTGGTTACGATCAAATTTGTCTACGGGGACCGCCAGTATAGCGACCGAGTCCGCCTCGTAATCGTGGATCGAGCAAGTCGCGCAACGCGTCGCCGAACATATTAGCTCCGTAAACGACGATACTCAGAGCTACACCAGGCCAGATTGCCATCCATGGCGCATCGATCATATAGCGGCGTGAAGGTCCACTAAGCATTCCTCCCCAGCTTGGATACGGAGGTGGGATTCCATAACCAAGGAAGCTAAGACTAGCTTCAGCAAGGATGGCACCGCCCATACCCATGGTAAATGTGATGATAATCGGGGGCATGATGTTAGGCAGTATGTGTTTGAAAAGGATTGACCAGGTAGGAGCACCGATAGATTTGGCAGCTTCGACATAGAGGTTTGATTTGATAGCAAGTACGGCACTTCTTTTCAGTCGTGACGAACCGATGCCCCCAAGGACACCTAATACGATTATGATCTGGAGAACACCCGAGCCGACTAGAGCCATGAAGGTGAGCATAATAAATAGTGCAGGAAAACACACCCAGGCATCAACGAAGCGCTGGATAATGAGGTCCGTTTTACCCCCAATAAAACCAGAGACCATACCGATGAAAGTGCTGATGATAGCGCTGATGGTTGGGACACCGAGACCCACGAACATGGAGATTCTGGCGCCGTAGATGATGCGTGAAAGCATGTCTCTGCCGACGTTATCGGTACCCATCCAATGATCTCCTGAAGGTGCAT
>CAYHBE010000084.1:0-6706 GCA_964354765.1 uncultured Dehalococcoidales bacterium
GAAAAATCTTCTTAACTCTCGCACTATAATCTTAGTGTAAAAAATTAAAAGCCTCAAAGTTAATTTGAGGCTTTTTTTATTGCAATTATTCGATGTTTATTTGTTGATTCAGTGGTTTATTAAACATATCATAGAAATCACCAGCAGCTATTAATAAATTAGCGTATTCAACTGGCGCATTTAAATCATAACTAGATCCAATACAAACAGAATCTATACACGAAATAAATCCAGACTTATCAGTACCAGGATCACCAAATAGTAGAGAAATTCTTATCTCAGGTGGTGGTAGTGGTGGATCACCAGGTGATTGTAGCACTGGGAATGTGGCCCAGAAATATAACCAAGTTTCGAATGCATCAAATTGTGCTATTATTGAATCAAGCGATGTGAATTCAGCTTGCGTCAAATGTGTATCATTTTGTACAAAAGTAAGTATCGGTGTCAATTTTCCCATAGGATATATATTAATTCCAAGGCATAAAAAAAGCCACCCAAAGGGTAGCTTTTTTTGATTTAAGGTATAAATTATTTCTTCTTCTCAGTAGGTTCTTCTTTTTTCTCAGTAGGTACTACTGGTGTGATGTTTTTCTTCATCATTTCTACTAATTGTAGACCAAGTAATCCTTCCATGGCACCACCACCTTGACCATTACCACCACCGATAAGAATATCAGGGATAACTTTAATGTGATTCTGACCAATTGATTCAGTAACTTTTAATCGAGTAAAGTTATCTTCACCCATAGCAGTTACAGCAAGTTTATAAGCTTCTGCGTTTGATTTACCTAAAGCAAGAGTTTTCTCAGCTTCGGCGTTACCTGTAACAGAAATTCTTTCAGCTTCAGCATTTGCTTTTAATTTGGTAGCTTCAGCATCGGCTTTAGCACGAACCTCTACGGATCTAGCAGCACCTTCTGATTCTTTAATCGAAGCTTGGGCAGTCTTATCTGCGATTAAAACTGATTGATCAGCTTTAACAACATCTTTCTGCATATCAGCGATAGCGTTTTCTTTCTCAAACGATTGACGCTCAATTTGAGCTTTACGTTGAGTCTCATATGTTACTTTCTGCTCTTCAGCAATCTTACGATCAGTTAGAGTTTTCATCAATGACTCTGGTGGTGTAATATCACCAATTAAAGTATCAACGGCATGTACGTTATATTCTTCAAGAACTGCTGAGATATGTTGTTTAGCTGATTCTTGACGCTCTTTACGAGAACTTAAGAAAGAGATAACATCTGAATCCTGTGCAGAGTTACGGAAATAGTTACCAATTGTAGGCTCTAATACTTGAGAAACTAAGTTCTGCATAGCACCGAATCGAGCAATTACCTTTGGTGCTTCAGCCATAGGAATGTGAATAATTTGAGATACATCTAAATTAAAAGGGAAACCATCTTTAGAACGTACAGTAATAGTACTTAAATTGGCATCAAGTTTATGTGCTTCATTTCTAGCGTTAGCCCAGTTCAATACAAGGTTAGTTGTTGGAACTAATTCTACACGGTGTGTGAAACTATTGATTGGATATTTACCTGGACCTAATGGTTCAATACAAACACCCTTCTCACCCTTGGCAACAATGTTACCATGTTTAAATCCACTACCAGTTAAGTCTTTACCATCAATACCAACATATGATACAATAACACCAACATAACCAATTGGAATCTCGGTCATAGGAACTTCTTCGATGTTAACTGACCAAGGATTAATATTGTAAGTACCAGCTAGAATTACTTGCTGTTGTAAACCACGTTGTCCACCTGACGCAAGAAACTCATCAAAGTCTTGGAATTTATTGTGCTTACCATTTAATTCATTAGCAGCAATTTGACCTTCATCAAGTGGCTCACCATCTAAAGTTGTAACAACACCAACCATGTTTTCATTGATATGAATTTGATCAGTTATGTGAACTTCAAATAAGTGTGTATTGATACGATATGAACCAGATACTAAGTATGCTGATTGACGACCCTTTTGTCCACCGTTGTTTAAGAATTTTACACCGTCTTGATAGTTATCAGATTCAACACGTCTACCTAAGATGCGACCATTTTGTGGAACAACACCATCTTTAGAAGAAATTAAACCGATTTGACCTTCTGGAATAACAGTGAATGCTTCCATATCAATTTCGAATTGCCAAGGCCACATCCAATAATAGATACCAGGAGCAAGCGCCTTAGCTTGAAATCCGGCTTCACCTTTAGTAGCGATGATACGTCCGTCAGGTAGGGCACTATCAGCACCGAATAACACGAACTTTTTGGTCACTAGACCGATTTTGTCTTCTGGAATAATAACGATCCCGAAAAGACGAAAGATTAACTTATATGAAATTAGAGCTAAAATAATAGCACCGATCCACCAATAAGAACCCATTGTACTTAACACATTATGCATTTTGTTTTTGTTTTTGCTTCCCTACTCTATTAATCAGGCTTTTCGGGTTACGCCTCTTTACTTAATTATTATATCGAAGTCTTTTCAGCGTTCTTCTCAGCCAGCTTATTATATGAAGATGGATGACCTTTAATACCATTCTGCATCCAATCAATATACTCCATATTTTCTATATAGTCTTGTGCGGTTGGAATAAACTTCATGTGAAAATCTTCTAAAATATGTCGTTCACAGATATCCTTCACTGCTATTATGCGACCATCACTATTCTTAATAGTATATCCAAATAGTGGTATCATAACCTCAGTTACCCAGAACATAGTATGAGTAAGTGCGCGGTGTCTATTATCAGAAACATAAGCCTTTGAACAATCCATCTTTTGGTGGATTGGCATATAATCTTCTGCGATTCCGCCAAATTTTTTAGCGGATGAAGTTGAGTGTATCCAAGCGTTTGCCATTTTTATATTCGTTTTTTAAATTCTTCTTTAACTTCTTCATCAGATAGTTTATTCCACCCTCTGAAACCATTTTTAATCCACGATAAGATATAGTCATCATTATCATTAAGCACTGCTGCTTTAAGCGCTTTAACATCGTGTAATATACCTAAATTGCGCATATCATCCTCTGCTATAATACCCAAAGCAGTGAGTTTTTCATCTCTAAGATGTTTTCTACCATCTAAAGTAAAAGCAACTCCTAGTTTAGTAAGTTCTCTATCCAAGATAAGAGCCTGAGTAGCGGTTAGTTGTAATACTAACGATCTATCCAACTCTAAATGTGCTGGGCTATATGACCCATGATGCATACCCTGCCAGGTGTCTACGATATCCTTACTTTCTTTTAAGCCATAACCAGTGTAATCCTTAATCAATTTAACGAATCCAAGTTTTTGCGGGCCACAATTAGTGACGTGTAATTTATGTAGATATTTACTTTCGTCCATTGTCAATATATTCTACTACTGTTTTCCAATCGGGGAACCGCTCACTACCAAAGTGAATGTGTTCTCCTTCAAATTCCCAAATATTATCATCAATGAGGTAGTCACCTTTCAATAGGTTCTTGTCACAACATAAAATCAATCTCTCAACTGCGTCAATACCCAAGTTATCCCATACCCACTGTGCTTTCTCTGTATAACAATTAACATTGCGAGTTGATGGTCTGGTTAAAATCCAGACATCATAATTTTCAGACAGATATTTAAAAGACTCTATCGCATCAATAACAGGTTCTAATTTAAGAAAGAAACCCCATTGAGATTGCGGATATGGTTGTGCTGGATTTTCCAACAGGGCTTTACGAGCCGCTTCATAAAAGCGACACAGAACGCCATCCATATCTATATAAATTCTTTTTTTCATTCCTTTATAGAGCTATTACTTTATCAAAACCTTCTTCATTGTGAATTGGTTGATATCCAGCTATCATGCTTTTGATAACATGCTCTGGTATCCACTTATTCTCTTCTTCGCTACGTTTCTTATTACGCTCAGAATACTCTTCGTCTTTAAGAATAGGAAATATAACAGCAACCTTATAATGATTAGGGAAATAATCTAAATTGAATTTACGTCGCTTAGAATTCATATGTGTCATATCAACGATAACATTCTTATTTGCTTTGGCGGCATCAGACATTTTAGCAAGTAATTTACGGTCAACCTCTTTTTGATTGACTTCCTTAAATGCAACAGAATAATTAGCAGAGCCATGTACTTCAAGCACAGTTTCATCACGAGAAATCATAATAAAATCAGCAGGATCAAAGTTTTTATGAACCCAAGTTGTTTTACCAGATAGTGGTGGTCCCACTAAAATAATCACAAAGGGCTCCTTTAAGTTTAATTTATTCATATACTACAAATATAAGGAATTCTTAGTTAAATTAAAAATTTAATAACTGTGTTAAATATTGTGACATATCAAACTTCAAAACAGCAGTGTTGAATAATGCAAAAATTACTAAAAATATAGTTATCGCAGCATCAATTCTTATCCAAAGAGTATTCTTTTTGGGTATCAAAGATAGAGCAAATATGATTGAGTATACCCACCAATTAAATGTCAATAAACCAATGAGTAACCAACCGATATACAATATCTGCATAGATAATCTATATGCTAAACTCTTAGCCAATCCAACATTCTCACTAAACAACTTCTGTGTTTCCTCTTTGTTTTTGCCCTTCATAAGGGCTAAATCATCAGTTAGTCTTTTTGAACCAGTTTTACCCGATATCATATTATTGTGTTCGAATATCACCACTGGTAGTGAGAAAAGATAAAAGATAAATTTGAAAAATAACATAGTTTTTATTTATAATCGTTATACATTTGTTCGTAGCTGTCTCGCATTTCAATTAGAAATTGCGTTATTTGAATGGTGTCGAAGTCTATCATTTCACCAATATGAGTAATTTTCTCATGGTTTAATTGTAGAACATCGGCAAAACTAGGTGGATTGTCGGAATAGACCTTAAACCACTTGTGATGCCATTCAGCGGCATGATATAATATATCAGTTTGTTGCCTTGTTAGTATCATTCGTTTACCAAGTAGCTTTAATTAACTGCATTTGTGTATTTAAAACCAATTTGATGTTCTCATATGCCAATTCTTGTTGTGGAAAATTTCTACGAGCCAATTTCAACATTGGTATAATCTTATTCTCAGCTTCAGTAACATAATTCTTCTGTTTGTCTTTAGTAAAGACACCAATCATTGATTGTAGATTATGCATACGGTCACCACCTTTACCAATAGAGGCAATAGGGTCAGTAGCCATTTCGGAAAAATAAACTTCTTCTGATTTCTTAACACCTCTATGAACTTTGGTAAGTTTCCAAGTAGCATTGGCTACTAATTCACCAAATCGACATCAAAGTATCTTTGATAGTGCGTATGTAGTGCGCGATTGTTAATTGATGAACGAATTCTGGTGTGATACCATCTTTTCTTAAGCCAGAATGAAACTCATGAGCCCATTCCATAGCTTCAATACATTTATAATATTGTGGATCAGCTTGAGCTATACCCAATAACCAATATCTAAGTGTAATTTGTGCTTTTTGATTCTTATCCATTGTTCCCATATACAAATATACGGAAAAAACTTGAAATTAAAAAATAATTGATTATATCACCATTTACCATCAGGACACTTGTCCCTGACTGATAAAACCTTCATTGGTATGAAGCATTTACATTTAGAGCAAAAATTTGCTTTATTAAAGGGACAATCGGCACATTTAGCTGCTCTCTTATGAGCCATTTCTCGAATCTCATTCGTTGGTATGATGAAATTCTTTAGTGCGTCTATTATGAGTTGAAAATTAGTCATTTATCTCTTTAATTGTAATTAAGTCAGGTTTTATTTCCTGTATAATAAGCTCTCGTAGATGTAGAAGAGCTGACTCTTCATCTTGAGCCTCAACTCTAACTGTTATTGGTTTCGTCTTTATTAACTCACCATTAACTTCCACATTAAAGAAGCTTGGTTGTGACAGCCATGAAATCCTAAATTGTATTTCAAATACCTTGGTCTCCTTTATCCATTTAGGAAACCACGTTTTAATCCAAATTGGTATCCTTATATAGAGTATAATACCAACTACAACACCGATTATTAACATCAATAAATACATCATACTTAATCTAATAAATCATCTAATTTTGATCCTCTCTCAACCGACTTACCTAGAAGATTGTTTATAGATTTAACACCATCCTCCATAATCTTCAATGAACGCACATTTTCAGCTTCTTTCGTAGTCTTATATATATTATATACATAATCATAAAATTCATCATTAAATGGTCCCTCAAATTTAAAAGAATTGTGGTCATATCCCGCATCACTTTTCAATACCACTTCACGTATAGTCATTTCTTTATTATCATTTGTATAAAAATCATAATCAACTTTCACTGTTAATTTAGCAGAATTGTGCTTGTCGATAGGTTTTTGTTTGATAAATTCCATATAGCCGTATTGTACAGTAGATTTCCAACCATCATCATTCATAATAGAGAAAAATGTGTTGTTAAATAGTTGTTTAAGATAATCAGCATGATTAAATGGGAGCACCTCAGTTTTAGCTGGTTTTAACGTTCGCTTTACATCTTGTGTTTCTACAACGAGATTTTTACGGTATTTATACCATAATCCTATCACAGCTAAACAGATAGCCGTTATTATAACACCCCAAGTATACCAGTCCATATTAGTAATTATATATATTTATAGTTAAGTTATTATCATGATCTTGCATGAAATAAGTTT
>CAYHBE010000085.1:0-6689 GCA_964354765.1 uncultured Dehalococcoidales bacterium
ATAAAATTGCAGATTGATTTAATTCAGGCTAAAAGTACTTTTCCACCCTTATTAATATTAATACGTTGCGCTCAAACAAGCTGTCTGCTAGAGGTTCTACTATAGTACCTGGCAAACCTCGCTGACTGGTTTTCTTGTGCCAGAAGGGCTGTCAGCTGGATATCCAACCGGTATCATTGCAATAATATCCATGGTTGATGGTGTTTTAAGAATCGCTTCTATATCCCCTTTAGCTATGGATAGAGGTCCGGTCATCCAGGTAGCTCCAAGTCCCATTTGATGTAACACGAGGAGCAAATACGCAATTCCCGCCGAAACCGATTGCATGCCTGGATTGAGCGTGACATTCCAGTCGACCATTCTCTTCGCTCTTTCGTCAACCTTTGCTCTCTCGGCGATTATCTTATCCCTCGGATTCTCCCTACGCGTCTTTCCGACTAATATCATAGCTGGTGCGTCGCTAAGCGCACTTCTTCGCGGAGGTGGAGGAACAGCTTGTCCTTGAGGTGGCCTTGGCAGTACCATACCCCCAGACCTTGTCGTTTCAGGCCATGAAGCCATGTAAGTCATGCCCGCTTGCGATGCATCTGAAATAGCTTTTATTGTGCTTTTATCGAGTACAATATAAAAATACCAGTTTTGCGCATTTGCCCCATTAGGTGCCCATGTAGCAAGCTCAACTGCCTGCATTAACAATTCTTCAGGTACTGGTTTATATTGCCAGGCGCGAATCGAACGACGACTTTTTATCAGTCCGCTTAAATCCTCGGTATTCACCAATATTCCCCCCGTAACTAATAGTTCTAAATAGTATGCAGGAAAATATCGTAAGACGCAAATATTTCAGTATCGAACCAATGCAAAATGTTGTTACTTGCTTGCCATCATACAGATGTTTATAATCGTGTCATAACACGGTTAAGACTGCGGGGCAATTAAGTCGAATCCAGCAAATGGAAATATATTATGTCTAATAAAGTCTTTGATGAATTAATGGATATTGCTGGCTGGAGAGGAAGCGTCAGTAAAATCGTCAATATCACAGGACAAGATCCATTAATGCTGACTCGGTTTCACATCGGAGAAGTGGCTTCAGGAATACACGCCGCTTGCGGTGTCGCAGTATCTAAAATATGGCAACTGAGGACCGGCAAACTTCAAACTGTTGACATTTCTATGGCAGCAGCGCTCGCAACGTTTCGGAGCTTTAACTATATGAGAGGAACTAGTTTTGCTGGACCAAGGCAGCCGTCGATTACCAATTTTTACCCGACGCAAGACGAACGCTGGTTTTACCTTCATGGCAGCATGGCCGATACCGACGCTCATCGTAATGCATTGAAAATTCTGGGCTGCGAGGAAAATCCTGAGTCCGTTACTAGAGCGATTTCCAACTGGAATGCGCAATCACTGGAGGATAAGTTCGCAGATGACGGGTGCTGCGGAGCGATGGTGCGCAGTGCGGATGAATGGGCAATACATCCCCAATATAAAGTATTATCCGGACTTCCCATAGTGCAAGTGATAAAAATCGGTGACAGCCCTCCCGAGCCATTTCATGCTGGTAAACGCCCTCTATCCGGTATTCGTGTTTTGGACTTGACGCGCGTTCTGGCTGGACCAACCTGCGCCCGAACATTAGCGGAACACGGCGCTGACGTGCTCAGGATCGGTGCGGCACATCTTTCCGATAGTGCGCAGTTCGTACTGGACACCGGGCATGGCAAACGCTCCGCTTTTCTTGATTTAAGAAAGGATAGCGATACTCAAACCCTATGGCAATTGATTCGAGAAAGCGACGTTTTTTCTCAAAGCTACCGTCTAGGCACATTAGCGGAACGAGGTTTTACACCGGAAAGGCTCGCTCAGGAACGTCCAGGTATAGTCTACGTATCTGTAAACTGCTATGGTCACGAAGGTACGTGGAAGAGCCGCCGCGGTTGGGAACAGTTAGCGCAAACGGTGAGCGGTATCGCCTACGAAGAAAGCGCCGGGGATAATCCCAGGCTGATGTTCGGAGTGGCGCCAACTGATTACGCTACCGGTTACCTGGGAGCATTTGGAGCATTGGTAGCTCTTTGGCGGCGGGCGACAGAAGGCGGAAGCTATTATGTTCGCGTCTCCCTAACGCAGTCAGGCATGTTAATTAACCGTTTAGGTCGGGTTCCCCAGTCTGCAGTAGATGAATTGAAACAAAGTCTTGCTTCTAATGAGTATAAGGAAATACATAACGAGACAACTTCACATTATGGTCCGATCCCATTTATGACTCCCGAAGAACTGCGCAGTTTGATCGTGAAAACAGAGACGCCATATGGCATCATCCAACACCTTGCCCCGGTGATTCGTCTCTCTGAAACACCAGCTCATTGGGAACTGCCGACGGTTCCACCAGGACACAACCTAGCGATGTGGCAGGACCGCTGAATATTAAGAAACCTCTGAAAAAGTTATCTCTCCCTGCGAAAAGGGAGCAGTTTTTGTTTTGAACTTCGATTTAACTAATTCAGACCTTTCTTAAATATTGCCCGTATAAAAAAGGGGTTGTAAACACACAACCCCTTTAAACTAGATATGGAAGCTGATTATTTTATTTCTGGATAAAGTGGCGATCCTTGCTTCATATAGCGTGTCATATGACGCATCCTGGCAACCAGTTTGCCGGTCGATTTCTCGCAGAGCTCTGACTCGAACCAATAGTACTCGGTACGGTTGGTAACCCCCACTGCAATAACCTTCCCACTTGCATGATAATTAATATCGACTTTTATAGGACCGTTTACGTAACGGATTTCTGTCCCACCAAAAAATCCCACGCCGGGCGGAGAAAATGAAGGGCTCAGACCCATCAATCCCCACGTCATGCTCGGAGGTACAATTGCCATTCCCCAGGGAGTCTTGCCAGAATACCAACCGATAATGTCCTCAAGTCTATTCATCGCGTTGACCATGCGCTCAGTGCTGGTAACTACATCTTTTGCCGGTAAATCATCACCTGCTTTTAAACCTTTGAGGATACGGAGCTTCTCTTGCGGACTGCTCTCTATTTTTACTGTTTGGAGATAAGAAACATCCTTCGGATTACCCACCGAAACAGTCCCCTGAGCGACAAGATGATCGTCAAGAGATTCCGCTCGTGCTTCGATTTGAACGTCGATCGCATTTTTAGGAGGAAGTTTAATGATTGCTCGTATTTCCTCACCATCCGTCATAGCATAGGTATAAAACAAGCTAATACATCCGTGTTCAAAAAATCGCTGTCCGAAAGTACTTACGAGTAAGGGAGGAAAAAGATCTAAATGCATGGTACCAGCCACAGCACCACCCCGCATTCCCACCCTTTGAGCAGTCTCTTCTTCGTGTATTGACCCTTTTACCTGGGCGGCGGCGTTGATAGCACGTCTCCAGGCACCATACAGAAATCCATTTTTTTCTGTCATTTCTTCTTGCATAATTACTCCCTTTGCCACGGCTGGATACATTCAGGCATTCGCATATTAGCTTGAACAGGATTCGATGTCAATACAATTATCTCGATATCCAAGCATCAATACTTGGGGGATCGTGTCTGGAATCGCTATAGCAGTGACTCTTGTGATGGGTAAGCCAGGCTCGTGTCAAGCAAAACGTTCGAAGCGGTCCTTTTTAACTTTACAGATAGGACAGATTTCGGGTGGACTATCTCGCGCGCACAAGTATCCACAGACTCGGCATCGCCAAATCGGTAGGGGAAATCCTGTACCAGATGATGCCAGCTTTTGTTCTATGGTCTGCGCGCGTTGTTCACGAGTTGGTCGGCGTTCCGGTATAGATCCGATCTTCTTTACCCCGGAGACAACGTCTCCGCTGACGTAGAGTCCTCAAAAACAGGTGTCGTAGTCAATCAAATCGGGATCGCGGTAATCACAGGGACATATAATATCGAGGTCTTCGTGCTTATCACCCGAGGCTAAACGGCAAGGACAGGCACCGTAACCATAGCGCTTTTCGTTGATCAACAACCCTTTTACGAGTTCTTTCGTGAACTCAACATCAGGATTCAGATGATACCCGCCCGATTCAGCCTCTTTGTACAGCTTTTGATAGAAACGGTCAATTTCTTCTTTTTTAATATCGACCTGCTCGCTCATTCCTTTATTGCCTCGCGGATTTGTTCTTCCTTAAATCCAATAATACATTTATTATCGTCTACTACGATCGTAGGAAATGAGGATGAAGGATTCCATTTCCTCACCGTATCCAGCAACTCTTCTCTTTCTTTTGATGGTGCCTTGTCTACATCTACGTAATAATAGTCAATACCAAGATCTTCAAGTAATTTTTTGGCTTTATGACACCATGGACAAGTGCTTAAAGCGTAGATCACGATATTTCTTGTTTTTTTACCAACAACATGAGTTAGAGCCATAAAAATCACCTCCACCGCCTTCAGTATAACATTAGATTTTTATAAATAGAATAGTCGTAAGTATGCACGAAATTAGAAATCTAGTTGGTTTTTTCAGGTTCTGCCGCAAACAGAGCAGCGCCATAGGCAGTGATATATTGCGGTTGCGACGGCACCAGGAGTTCTACCCCTAACCTTCTGCGCACCCATTCGATGAGCCCGCTGTTAAGAGCTCCCCCACCGCATATTCCGCCCTTGAGTTCCATTCCGACTCTATCAACCATCGAACCAATTTTCTCTGCGAGCGCTTTATGCACGCCAGCCACGATATCTTCTTTACTAACTCCCTCAGCAACCCTCGACACTGCTTCTGATTCGCCAAAAACAGCGCAAGCAGTCGTAAAAACCACTGGACTTTTTGAACTTAGTGAAAGTTCTCCAATTTCCGACAAAGGAATTTGCAGCACATTTGAGATTATGTCAAGAAAACGGCCGGCGCCTGCAGCACACCTCTCGCTGGTAACAAAATTAACAATCTGCCCACGATCATTGATCTGCATGACCTGGGTTGATTGCCCTTCGATATCAATTATCGTACGCACTTCAGAGAAAACATTAATCATCCCTTTTGCACAACATCTGATATCCGCTATCTGCCTGCTGGAGTATTCAACCATACCGGCGCCTTGCCCGGTTTTTACTATGCCAGTAATGTCGCTAACAGACAGCTTCGTTTTTGCCAGGATCTCATCAAAAAGTCTTCTCGCAGAGAGCTTGTAGTTGATCCCTGAGCGTACACAATGATACATGAGAATATTACCGTCTTGAGTTAAAACAGCTTTACTGCTCCCCGATCCTATATCGATTCCTAAATAGTATGCCATAGTCTTATTTGAAAAAAGTTGCTTCTCCCATTTTACGGCTACCCGATCGAGGTAATATACCCTCTGCCTTTGCCTTTAAAGCTGTCTCACGCGCAATTAGAGCTGCCCCGAGCGCTCCGCTCATTAACGGCTCTTCAGGTACGAAAACTCTACATCCCAGATTTTCTTCCAGCGCTTTGACTACACCTGTATTTTTCGCAACCCCGCCTGTAAAAACCACATCAGGCTCTACCTTTAAGCGTTTCACCATTCTTGCGACACGACCGGCGATGGCATCATGCAATCCAGCAACAATATCTTCCAATGAAGCACCCGCTGATAGGTGGTTGATTACCTCTTGTTGGGCAAAAATAGTGCAGATACTGCTGATGGATACTTTGTTTGCCGACTTTAGAGATATTGGTCCCAGGTCTTCAAGATTGAGCCCAAGGGTTTGCGCCACAACTTCAAGATAACGCCCGGTTCCCGCGGCGCATTTGTCGCTCATGACAAAATCAAGCAGTTTGCCATCTTTAATTTTGAGACCTTTGGCATCCTGGCCGCCAATATCGATACCAAGTCTCACATTCGGGAAGAAATGGGCAACGCCCTTTGCATGGCAGGTTAGTTCGGTGATTTGCTTATCAGCAAACGGAATGTTGATGCGGCCGTACCCCGTAGCCACAATATAAGAAATAGCATCAATGGATAGACTGGATTGTTTCAATGCATCTTCCATCACCTTGTTCGCCAGTCGCCGGTGTTCAGCCCCGGTATGTTGAACCACAAATGCCGCCAGCTTTTCAGATTCATTGATAATTACGACCTTGGTCATCGTAGAGCCAAGGTCGATACCCGCAAAATAGATTGAAATCACCTCCCCGGATTAATTAACGTAAGTTTGAAGCCTACTCGATAATTTCCAGGAAACCCTGCACTCTCGTCTTCATTGGCGCCAATGCGCCTTCGGTATAGTCATGCTCGAGATAGATACTCGGAATACCGACCTCCTTCAAAAAATCACGTATTTGAGGTACTTCGTAACCGTGTGTATCGCAGTAGCGTACCGACTGCAGTATAACACCGCTCGCGTGCCAATCGCGCACATAGTCTACAAGATAAGAGAATCGGCTCTTCAAGTCCTCCATATAGTTCTTTTTAACGGCATAGAAATCACGGGTACGGAAAGTGCGCGGACATTTGATGTCTACAAGGTAGTGCTGAGCCAGTCCATCAATCGGGTCCTTTGTAAGCTTAACATCATCGAAAAAAGCGCGACTTCCCACGCAGGTATCATCGATAACGACATAAGCATCCAGGTTTTCGATCATCTCGATCATTGCCGTGTCATCCAGAATGCTTCCCCAGACAAGCAGCCTGGCGTTCTTTTTTAAAGGCTTGTTTACCCTTGTTTTTACTTCGCTGATGACCTCTCGAAT
>CAYHBE010000086.1:0-6678 GCA_964354765.1 uncultured Dehalococcoidales bacterium
GAATGGCAAGGCCATCCCAGATGGAATTACGCTTCACCGCAGCGATGACTCCCAAGGGGAGACCCACGGAGAGAAAGATCGCCGTGGCCGCAACGGTCAGTTGGACCGTGGTGGGATACCTGCTTTTGAGCTCATCGACCACCAGCCGGTTGCTGCGAAAGGAGCGCCCGAAATCCAGCCGTACTGCCCTCTGCAGATAGAGGAAATACTGAACCGGGACAGGCTTGTCCAGCCCTAGCTCATGTCTGATGTTTTCGACTTCTTCTGCGGTCGCTCCCGGCCCTGCGCGTATGTGCGCTGGGTCACCAGGCAAGACCTGCATGACCACGAACACCAGCGTGTAGACCCCTAGCATCACCGGGATCAAGCTGAGGAGTTTCCTGACTGCGTAGCTCAGCATGTCCTGCCCCAGAAGCGCTGCCCACGAGTCTCTACGGCAATTGGAGACTCAGGCCTCGGGAGTTATCCTCCCTGTATTTTAGGTCCTAAAGGTATTGGTGGCCAACATGACTCCCTTTCGCCTGGCCAGCGCATACCCACATCCCACAGCCGCCGGCTGTGGGGCGCCTGGCGAACCCACCCTTGATACTCAGCCCGCATGTTGGCCGATTCTGTCCTACAAGACGCTGATACGCCTGCTACTCTTCGATGTATACAGGATAAAGGTCCAGGAAAGTATCCCTGGGGCTGAGCACGAAGCCTTTCACCTTCTGGTGGTGGCCCATCAGATTCTCCCTGACGAACAAGGGAACGAAGACAGCGTCGTCCACGGCGAGGTTGACAGCTTGCTTCAGCAGCCCAAGGCGCACCTCGGGATCCATTTCCTGTCGCTCCTGCTCGATCAGTCTGTCCATCTCAGGGTTGCTGTAGCGGCTGAAGTTGCCGAGGCCGATCTGCTCAGTGCTGAACAGGGTCTGAAGAGAGGAGTCGGCATCGCCCAGGGGGTTCTCCTGGCCAAGAATGAACAGATGCATGTTCCCCTCCGAGAGATCGGCGAGGTAGGCACCCCACTCCTCCACCACGATGTTCGCCTCCATGCCTACGTCAGCCATGTAGGCCTGCATGGCCTCCACCTCTCTCTGGATGTCCGGCTGGTTCATGATCTTGAATTCGACGCTGAACTTCTGGCCATCTTTGTCCACCACGCCATCGCCGTCCGTGTCCTCCCATCCCGCCTGGGCCAACAGGTCGCGAGCCTTAGCGGGATCATAGGGGATGGGTTGAATGGTGTCGTCGTAACCGTAGACGAAGGGGGCCACGCACTGCGACGACCTCGTGCCCACACCCATGAAGATCTCCTGGATGATGGTATCGACATCGATGGCGTAGGATATCGCCTTCCTGACCAGGACATCATCAACGGGGGGTTTCTCCATGTTGAAGCCGACCCATTCCGGCATGGTTGCGGGTCCACGCTCGAGCACGATGTTCGGATCCGCCTGCACCTCAGAGAGTAAGCTGGGGGGAACGATCGTCTCGAAATCCGTGTCACCGGCCAGCAGCGCAGAGACCCTGGCCTGTTCCTCGATGATGAAGCTGAAGTTGACCCTTTCCAGCTTAGGCGGTTCCCGCCAATACTCCAGGTTGCGGACCAGAACCGCGCGTTCTCCCGGCACCCACTCTTCCAGCTTGAAGGGCCCTGTTCCCACCGGGTGGGAGCCGATGTCCTCACCCCATTGCTCCACCGCGGCAGGGCTGATGATCGCCGCTTGACTCAGGCTGAGCCGGCGCAAAAAAGGAGCGTGCGGATATTGGAGCGTGATGTTCACCGTCGAGTCGTCAATGGCCTCGACAGAGTCGATCATGGCGAAATCGCCGGAATACATCGACGCTATTTCAGGATCGAGTATACGCTCGAAGGTGAACTTGACCGCCTCAGCATTGAAGGGGGTTCCATCATGGAAGGTCACCCCTTCCTCGAGATTGAAAGTATAGGTCAGGCCATCCTCGGAGATCTGCCAATCCTTGGCCAACTCAGGAACCACCTGACCGCTGGCATCATCGACGCCCACGAGCCTGTTGAATATGTTCACGAGAATCCTATGGCCCGAAGCCGATTCCTCCATCTGAGGGTCGAGTGCGGTGGGCGCCAATCTCATGTTGATATTGAGGATCTGTGGCACCGCAGGCGCCGTGGTCGGTGCCGCGGTGGGCGGCGCCTCGGTCTCCGCTGGAGCCGGTGTCGCCGCAGGTGCGCAACTGGCCAGCATGGCCAGCGCCACCAGCAGGGAAATGATCATCCAAAGCCTTCTCATCGTGTTCCTCCTTATTTGGTTGTACAGCATGAGTTTACGGTGTTTCTACGCCACTATCCATTGTCGGGTAGAGAGTCAGCTCTATCTCCCTTGTTGTATCCTCACCTCCATTTCTCAGAGTAAACCTGCGTCTCTTCCTGGCGAGTGATACGCCCACCCACTCCACTATCCAGAGGACAGCAGAAGCCCACCAGTGGGCGCGAGCGGTGCCTCTATTCTTCGATGTAGACTGTGTAAAGGTTCAACACGGTATCACCGGGATGAAGCAGAAAGCCCTTCACGCTCTTGTTATGCGCCATCAGGTTCTCGCGAACGAACGTAGGTATCAGCGGCATATCGTCCATCACCAGCCTGATAGCCTCTTGCATCAGCGCCAGGCGCTTCTCCTGATCCATTTCCCGTCGCTCCTGCTCGACCAGGCTATCGAACTCGGCACTGGAGTACCGGAACATGTTCGACATGTCTATGTTGCTGGAGTGGAAGCAGCCCATCAGGGTCATGTCAGCATCACCCATGGGGTTCTCCTGACCGAGAACGAACATCTGCGTGTTGCCGGCCGCTACATCCGCGAGGAAGGCTCCCCAGTCCTCAACCCTTATGCTCATCTCGACGCCGACATCGGCCAGATAGCTCTGCGCCGCCTCGCCTTGTCTCTGTATCTCCGTGAGCGGCATGAGCAAGAGCTCTACCTTGAGTGGCTGTCCGTCCTTGTCCACCAGACCATCACCGTCAGTGTCCTCCCACCCTGCCTCGGCCAGCAGCTCCCGAGCCTTCGCCGGATCGTAGGGAATGGGCTCGATACTGTCGTCGTAGCCAAAAACGGCCGGCGCCACAGGCTGTGTTGACCTGACGCCCACGCCGAGGAACACTTCCTCGATGATTGTGTCCATATCTATGGCGTAGGCAAACGCCTTCCTGACCAATGGATCGTCGACGGGCGGTGCCTCCACGTTGAACCCAAACCACTCAGGCATCAACGTGGGTCCGCGCTCGATCACCATGTTCGGATCCGCCTCCACCAGGGAAACCATGCTGGGAGGCACAGTCTCTTCGAAATCCGTGTCACCCGCCAGCAGGGCAGAGATCCTGGACTGTTCCTCACCGATAAAGGTGAAAACGATCTTCTCCAGCGGCGGTGGTCCTTGCCAGTAGTCCTCATTGCGCACCAGTACCACGCGTTCGTTGGGAACGTACTCCTCCAACTTGAACGGACCTGTCCCCACGGCGTGGTTGGCAAAGTCCTCGCCCCACTGCTCCACAGCCGTAGGGCTGATAATCGAAGCCTGGCCGACGCCCAACCGGCGAACGAACGGCCCGTGCGGGTATTGAAGGTGGAAGACCACCGTCAAGTCGTCCACGACATCGATGGAGTCGATCATGGAGTAGTCACCCAAGAATGGTGAGCCGAACTCGGGATCGAGGATCCGTTCGAAGGTGAACTTCACCGCATCAGCATTGAAGGGAGTTCCATCGTGGAACGTGACCCCTTCCTCCAGGTAGAAAGTATAATCCAAACCATCGTCGGAAATCTCCCAATCATGGGCCAGTTGGGGCACTACGTTCAACTCATCATCTAAATCGACCAGCTTGTCGAACATGCTGTCCAATGCCCTCTGACCGGAACTCGAGTTCTCAATCTGGGGATCCAGTTGCGTGGGTCCCAACCTGAAGTTGAGAGTGAGCTCCTGTGGAACCGCAGGAGCCGTGGGCGCGGGGGCGGTCGTCGGTGCTACGGTGGGCGCGACCTCCGTCTCGGCGGGGGCCGGTGTAGCCACGGGGGCGCAGCTCGCCAGCATAGCTAAGACCAGCAACAGCGCGATTGGCGTCCAAAGCCTTCTCATCAAATTCCTCCTGTGATACTTGCACAAGGTGATTCTGCGTTCTTGGTTCACACTATTCTATGCCCAGCAGACGGGCAGCATTCCCTCCCAGTATCTTGTCCTTCACCTCCTTTTTCAGATCGAACCTTTGGATCTTGCTAATAAGCTGTCCCACCACTTCCGTCCCCACCAGGGGATAATCGGAGCCAAAAAGGAGATGATCTTCGCCCACCATGTCTATGGCAGCTTTGATCATCTTCTCTGAAAAGGGATAACCCGAGAGATCGTAGTAGATGTTGTCGAAGTACTGAGCCCAGTCCGGGTTCACCTCTAGCAAGAAATCCTTGTAGAAGACCATGCCGCCGCCGAGATGAGCCCCTATCACCTTAAGTTCGGGGATATCCGACAAGACACCCGAGAAGAACAGCCTGGCCAGATTATCAGCGGTGTTGTCGATGGAAGCGTACTGACTGTGGTACCCACTATAAGCAATTGGGAGCGGAGTGCTGTGGGTCAGCACCGGCACACCCAGTTCCGCGGCTCTGGCCAAGACGGGCCGTATGGATTGCTGGTCAAGGGTCACCTTCTGAGCGCGAGGATAGATCTTCAGCCCCTTAAGCCCTAGATCATTGATGGCCCTATCTACCTCCAGCACCGCCTCGTGCGGGTACAGCAGCGGCACAGCCGCGAGCCCCACGATGCGGTCCGGACAGTCCCGGCAGAGCTTGGCCGTCCGATCGTTCAGTTCCCTGCACGAGTCAGGACGGTTCGCCGTGGAATGCAGTACCAGCATATCGACCCCGAGATCCTTCATAGCCTCGAGATAAGCCTCCAGGCTAGGGATGGCGGTCTTTCCCCATTCCAGGTTCCAAAAGTCTCTGGCCTCTACACCCATGTAGGCAAAGGCCCACATCATGTCATCATCGGCGGATACGTTACTGGGGTACCTGTCTGATTCGCCAGCAACATGGGCATCGATCACAGGCATGGCTACACCTCCTAATGCATGTCGTAGTGAAAGTGGCCGTCGAACACGGCCTCAGAGAAACCGTCACTCATCCCCATCAGGCTCGAGGGTGTGATACATCTCGCAAACAGGATCGCCCCGCGGCTGCCACAGCCGCTGCTCGTAATGCATCTTCGGGTTGAAAGCCTTCCTGTTGGCGGGATCCATCGTCTTGCAGTAGATCTCGCCCAACAGTTTCACCGTCTCGTCGTCCAGCCCCATCTCCTGCCAGACCATGGGGATGCGCCCGGGGCACTGACCCGGGGGGCAATGATAGACCAACTTCGTGTCACTGATCTCATCCACTGCCACATCGGTGGCCGGGCTGCGAAGCAGACCCTCCAACACATGTACCCGGAAGTACTCCTTGAGACCGCCATCCTTGGCCCTCGCCCGGTCCTCCTGTCCAGCCTTGTACCCATGCTCGTACATGGCCTTCTGCGCCACCTCCAGCGCCTTGTCGCCAAACTCCTCCCTGAAGGCCAGGACCAATGTGGCGAACATGCGGGCCGTCCCCGAATAAGCTTGCCGGAGCATCTCCTTGAGCTCGATCTCGTCAACCAACTCCGGCTCGGGCCTGGCCTGGTGCACAATCCGGCCTCGATGACCTATGTACTCTCCCTGCACTGCTTCTTCACCCCCTAACTATTGCGCCTCAGCACCCTGCCGCTGAGAACGCCATTGTGCTCATCCCCCTCCACCACAATCGTTCCGTTCACTATGACGTACTCGATTCCAACCGGATATCGGTTCGGCTCGTCATACGTGGCCGTTGCGGCAACCGTATCTGGGTCCAACACGACCAGGTCGGCCTGCCAGCCATCCAGAATCATCCCTCTTCTCTCCAGGCTAAAACGTCTCGCTGCAAAGTTGGAGGTCTTGCGAACGGCCTCTTCCCAGGACAGCACACCTTGCGTACGGACATACTCCCCAAGAATCTTGGGAAAGGTTCCGTATGTTCGAGGGTGTGCCAAAGGCCCGGGCTCAGCGCTGTCAGAAGACACCATCTGGCAGTGATGTCTCATGATCGTTCGGACATCGTCCTCCTTGACCCAGTGGGCGATGAGGTTGGCGCCGGGGTCCTGCAACACGAGCTCGAACACAGCGTCGGCAGCTTCCTTTCTCTGGTTGGCCGCGATCTCCCGCAGCGACTGGCCACTGATCTCGGGCAGCTTCGCCGATAGCAATACCAGGTTCTCCCATCCCGCGTCTTTGGCGATGCTCTCCCATCCAGGCACCCCCTCCTCCATCTCCTTCGCGGCCCTCTCTCTGAGCGCGGCGTCTCGAAGCCTGACCAGCGTCGCCTGAAGTCCCCCCTCATGCATCCAAGGGGGGAGCGTCGAACGCAGGTATGGGTTAGCGGCACAGTAAGGGTACTGGTCGAAAGTGATGTCAACCCCCCTCGCGCGTGCGTCATCAATCTTGGAGAGAACCTCCGCAGTCTTCCCCCAATTGCCCTTCCCGGCCAGCATGAGGTGGGAGATATGGACGGCTGCACCTGAGCGCTTGGCCAGCTCGATCATCTCACCCAAAGACTGGACGATCTCTGAGGAATAGTTCCTCATGTGACAGGTGAAGATCTTGCCTTTCTCCGCCA
>CAYHBE010000087.1:0-6673 GCA_964354765.1 uncultured Dehalococcoidales bacterium
TCGGTGTAAATACTTTTTAGTTTTTCTACCCGAACAAAACGACGAATATGTTCCTCCACATCCATTCCCGAACCTCCACAGTCGACGCTAGAGTACCATTTTTTGATGACTACTTCGCGAATGTCTTTTTTTGACGGTTTATGATCAATGAAAACAGATTCCGCTGCCCATTCGTTCCACACTTCGTAAATGGTGTGTTTAGTGAGTTTCTTTATCATATTCCTCTTTCTCTTACTTCTACTTCTCCCAATCCCAGCACATGCCCGAGTTCGTGCATGTAAACCTGTCTTGCCGAAGCCAAAGTACCATTGAGATTTCCTCCGGTGACTTGGTGAATATTTTCAACGAAAATGAAGATGGGACTATTCTCAAGATACTGCATACAGCATCCAAGAGCTTCGGGATGACCCTTAAGAAAGGAAACTCCATCAAGGTAACAGGGAACTTTTTCAGCTTCTTTCCTGACTTCCTCGGGAAGCTCACAAATAAGATTGTGGATGGCTTCATCCACGAAATCGTAAAGGGTATGACGTTCATCATCTGTCATTGTGGCGAATAGAATATCACTTCGGGACTCATTTGTCAAGGACTTATTTCGGGTGCTACGCCACTATTTATACTTTGTCAACAACCCCTACCCTAAAGGGATGGGGGGTTCCGCAACGAAAAAGATTATGAATGAAGACCAATATCCAATTTCTTGGCGTCGGAAAATCAACCCTCTTTTCTGGCTCGGTAATTTTAATGATCCTGTTAATGGGCTCCGACCTGACGGCACTGTAAAACATGCTGATTTTCATCCCAACAAACCTTTATGGCAAAGAAAATTTTTGTGGTTCTGCCGCAATCCATTTCACAATCTATTTTTCTTTGTCATCGGGTTGCATGATCGCGTGGAGCAAATAAACCCCGGTGAGATCTGGCCGAAAGAAGGACAAAAATGGAACATTATTTTACCATTTATCTCTTATCGAGGAAAGAAATACATTGCTTACCTTGGCTGGAGAAAAGGAATTGATTTGGGTGCCAAGATAAACAAGAAAAGATAAATATCTTGCAAATTGGAAAAGATACTTATTACATGTGTAACGTGTCTGCCAATTACTCACAACGAAATTTTGAGACCTGTTAACGGAAGGTCTCCTACCGAGGGCGGTTAACTGTTCACGCAGCCCGCCTCCACCACCAAGTTTTTAGAGAACTTGAAAACTCCAACCCGTTGTGGTTTCCCACCCGGCTGACCATGCAGTTTTACGTTCTGCCAAACGAGACGCGGGTTTTCCTGCCCGTCCACCACCGCATTTACAAGAAACGCGGAAATCTGGTAGGCGTGGAGGGACTTGAACCCCCACTCCCTTTACGGGAAACAGGTCTTAAGCCTGTCGCGGCTTCGATTACGCCACACGCCCAATCTACCTCATAAATATATCACACTCGCAGAAAATGTCAAGAAGAAAAAGCCGCTTCCAAAGAAGCGGCTTTGTGAATTTATTTGGAATTTTACCAACGAACTGAAAACCCGAGGAAGTACCTCAGAGCATCCACCCATTCCCCATTAGTCAAATCATACGGATATTCGACGCGAGCAAGAACTGCCACGTCCTTCTTTACCCATACTCTCAAACCAGCTTCGGGAGCCAAATCCCAAACAGGCTTTGTGTCTCCATAAACAAGTCCTAGATTCGCGCCAGCGAACACATCAACTGTCTTTTTGACAGAAAAAAGTGTCCAGTCAGCATAGAGGGAAGTATTGAGAACAATGTCGTTGGACTCGAACACGACTCCCTGACGAACACCCGCTTCCAGAGGCAGAAACAATTTGCCAGTGCGACCAATGCTCAGATCAACTCCGAAGTCAGTCTGCCCATCACCAACGGTTGCGGTAGAGCCAACTCCACCGAGACTTACGGTCCATTGTTCAGAGACCGGTGCCGCAGCGGCTTTTACGGTATCTGCCGCAAATGCTGCTGAAACTGCCAGTAACAGGGCACAGAATGCTCCTACGATTACTTTATATGATTTCTTCATAGTTATTTGTTTTACTTAATTCATAGCCCCATTACTAATGGGCTATTTCCGGACACTATGTCCGAAATCTTCAGACTACTATTCGTAATCTTAACCCAATAAATATAACACAACTTAGCCTACCTGTCAAGTATTTTTTTCAATGCTCTTGTCTTGAATATTCATGTTTTAGAAAACTTCTCCCAACAGTGATAAAGAGTATTCCAAGAAACCCGGCCGTCAACCTTGAACTGTTTCATTATCTGCATATAGAATTGACCCCACCCCACGCCGGGATGTTTTTTCAGATACTTCCTCGATGCCGCTACTATTTTTGCATTAGTAAGGTTTTCTTTCATAACCTATTTTTCAAATGCATTATATACATCAGAATCAGTTCGGCTTCTCCGTCAACATTGTGCCGCGCTTCCAACTCTTTGTAGGTATGATACATCTTTTTAGTATATTCGCCGAAATCTTCCATTAACCATTTCAACGATAAAGTAGGCATTTTCTCGGGACAACTTTCTTCATCGCTACCATAAAGGCGTCTTACAACTGGAATAATAGTTCCGGCAAGATATCCTTCTTCACCAATGGCCTTATCTACTTCCTCCATGTAATCATTCATTTCCCCCATCAAAAGATTGCCGGTTTCTTCTAAAGATGCCGCGCATTCATCTTTGTTGAAGTCATCCAACTCGGCCAGAAGACCGGTCTTTTCCCATTTTTCAGTTAGTTCATTCATAGCGTATCGTATTTTACACCTTTACCTTGTCGAAGTCAAGTGAAAATTTTTCACACAACTTCATACAACATCGATATGCCAAAAACGCCTCGTGTTCGTTTGATGAGTCCGGTGAGAGCCGTTTGAGTTTTTTTATCGTTTGATATGTTTTATGGGTCATATTTCCATATATGAAAGTTTCCATGGTTGGTGTGTCTTCAACATTTTCATCCACAGGCTCAGTATGTTCTTCCTGTCCATACTTCTCTTCAAGTTGTTCTTTATTCAGTCCATCATACTCATGACCAAATTTCTCAAAGAATTCTTTTCTTAGTTCTTCGAATGCCGGAGGTGCTTCTTCGCGGAGAATGAAATACAATAGATTAAGAATTGGCGTCCATTTAGTTGGCAAGAATCTTCCATAAGAAGTCAGCACTTCTGTCTCACTCAATCCACGTTTCTTTCCTTCTGTGATGAGCAGTTGTCGCTTTCTAGTTCCTTCTTCAATTTCCGCCGCATGCTCTTGAGCTATTTTTGCGGCGGCAGTGAGAAGGTTTGCTTTGTCTTGTTTGACTTCTTTGACCCGCTTTTCCAACTGCTTTGCGTAGTTTGGATTATCGCGGATGATTGCTAACATACTTAAATCATTCATAAACATTTGATTTACCTTTCTGTGTTTGTGTGTTGTTGGCCATAACTTTTTGTTATCGTTTGTTCTCGACAAACTGATATTCATATTACTTATTATATCTCTTATTTTCTACGAAATCATAAAATCTGGAAGCTATTTGCAGAACTTTATCGGCGAAAGAATCGACTCCAAAACTTTCTGACCCTCTTGATAATTTCACTACATCAACTGCCTTTTCCAAAATGGATTCGCGGATTTCGTAGGCATTTTTATTAGTTGTTTTGAGAATAGTGCCACTTGAAACATCAACCCGTTCTTCTCTTTGTTGTGAAGGAAGTGCCGCCAAATCGGCCAATCGTTGCTTGTCAAAGTTTATGGCTCCTCCACCAAGTCGAAGGATTCCTCCCTTTTCTTCAATCGGGATTTGATTGATATCCTGTAAATCTTCGGGACGAGGATGGGCCACGGTGTTGAAAAGGGTAAAGGCAAATAGCGGCATAATATCCGATTTGGGAACTTTTATCACAAAATCCTTTCCCTCATCAAGAGAAGCCCTAATAGAACATACGTCTTTCCAACCTTCCGGCATCAAAGATTTAATGAGTTTTTGATCCACTTTTGGAAGAGCACCCAATGAAAATTCGGTTTCCTTTCCTCCACCCAGAGCAATCATAATGCACATTACCATCGATCCTTCATAGGACATGTGTCTGGGATATTTAGAAATCTTATCTCGGAAATTTTCAACGATTTTTTTGGATTCGTCGAGGGCTCTTTTTAGTCCGGGATCTTCATCGGGTTTCATAGTTTCTGTTCCTTTTGGAAGGGTGTGTTTCATAGCAGTAGTAGTAATAACGGCGACAACGTTTCCGCATGTTTCTTCATTAACAACTTCATCCTCCAAATCTCGGATTATTTCTTTGATGTTTTTTTCGGAAACTATATCTTCTTCCACTTTTGTCTTCTTATTACTTCGAAGCGTTTCAAGCATCGGATCAAGATTTATGGAACTCGTTAGAGATAAATCAACCATGAAGGGGTCTGCGAATGCGTTGGGGAAATTAGCCTCTGCTGTGTTGTAATCAGCATCGGTGCCGGTGAGAGGTTGTCTTTTTAGCATATCTATCCTGTGTCTGTGTATATATTGTGCCGAAAACAATGTTTCGACAACTGTGTCTGGGGATAAATAGCGTGAGAAAAACAAAAAATCCGTTTATGCGATGTTATTTTTGAGGTAAAATATAGCTTCACCCAAATAGTTTATATTATCTTGAAAATACCCCAATCCTAAATTACAACGAAAACACAGCAGTCCTCTAGCATTTCCCGTTTTATGGTCGTGATCAAATGATAAATTTCTATCCGGGGATTTTCGTTGACATATAGCACATTTTCCGCTTTGAAGTTGAAATAGCTCATCGTAGCTTTTTGTAGATTTTAATCCTCGTTTTAATCTCCGGGTTTCATTCTCTCTTTTACGATATTCCTTCATTCGAGGATCATTTAAATGTTTCACTTTATATGCAAGTTGATATGCTTTTCTGGCTTCTTTATGTTTTGAATAATACGTTGCTTTCATATCAATAAAAAATCTCACCAACCTTTGTAAGGATTCGTGAGATTTTTTGAAATTGGTGGAGCCGAGGGGAGTCGAACCCCTATCTCTAAATCTTTTCTAATTGAACGCTACATGTTTATCTTGCTTTGAAATTCGACTCACCCAAAACAAGCAAAACTTGGTGAGTTATATTCGACTAACAGAGCCGACTATCAGTGTTGTGTTTTAGACCGCAACCAGTCCTCTCGCTGTTTTTACGCCTTGAACGAAATAGCGAGAATCTCTCGCCAAGACGGAGCGACCTTAAGCCGCCACGGCCACCGATTCCTCGTCCAGCGAGAACTCAAAATCGGAGGATGCCAAGTCATTGAGATCGGCATTTAGTGTTTTGATTATTTTTTAGAGAGGCCAATAATCATCCTCTACATGCTTTCAATTTTCAAAGACCTAGATCGAAACCATTACGGCCCCGTACTGTTATGTCCATAAATATAAACGAGTACGTGGGAAAAGTCAAGAACTTTCTTTTTGGAATTATCTCCATATGAAGGACCGGGAGAAGACCCTCCATTTTAAGAGAGGCTTGTGGTTGGCAACTGAATATTTTCGGGACGATATTCAAAGAAGGGAATCAACCCGGAGAATATATCATCCATTACGGCTTCGTATTTAGGAAATGATTTTACCACCAGTGTAGTTGTTAAGAACTTCTTTACAACTGGAGGTGCTCCATAATTATCATGGAGCATTTCCAAATCCACTAAAAAGAAATTGTGCCCACATTGATCATTCAAGACATTATCCAAGTTATTCATCTCGGTATAAGGGAATATCGGTTTAACATACATTTCAAATAACATTTTGCCTCCGGCATATCCATGAGAATGTAAAATATTCCCCACATCAACAACATAATAAGCAAGAGGGCCAAAGTTTATTCTGCCACATCGTCTCAAATCACCAGCCAAAACCGCTGTTTTCCATTCTTGGAACGCCTGATCAATTCCACTATAGTGCCAATTATGGATTCTCATAATAAGCGAAAGAGGAATATGACACTCCACCAAACATCTTCCATCGTTGCCTGTGATTAGCATGTTATTATATTTCCATCTCCCACAAGAATGTTCTCTATTGTGAGGTACTCCACCATACCACAATTCTGGGCGTGCGTCAAGTGTCCCTTTAAGCAGAACTCCAACGGAGAAATCTTATCGGCATCCTCTTTCTTTACGACAAGCAAAATAACAATTGACCCCATTCTCAGCAAATCTTCGTTGTCGGCAATCGATTCCACCTTCAGTACATCAACATCAACTCCGTTGATTTTTGTAGTAATGTTATTACGAGCATCAAGAGTTTTATTGAATTCATCAATTGCCGCCTGCCAAACATCATCAGAAATGTCGTACTCCAAAAGAACTCTGGGAATACATACATCAATTCTCATACGAAGACCACCAGCCAATGTAACCGATTCAGAAGTAAACTTCATGCCGGTACATATGTACCAGCACGAAAAAACGCATTGTTTTAAAAACGCTGGGATCTAGCGTAATTATGACGATCAAAGACCAGTATCTTCGTGCCGTCAATGCCGACCCAGATGTCTTCCGGGATCGGGCGATAAGACGCGTGGCAGGCGACCTCCGCTCCGACTCCCTTGAGCACCTGCGGGTAGTTCGGGCTGTTGCCGAACGCGTCCATCAACCATGCGAGTTTGAGGCCGGGATGGTCTTTGCCCACGAGA
>CAYHBE010000088.1:0-6615 GCA_964354765.1 uncultured Dehalococcoidales bacterium
CAAATTATTACCAAACACACCAACTTTATTAAACAACGGCACAAGCAGCCATTTTACACAAAAACGCCACATCCTCTCCATATTGTCTCCACATTCATTCTTTATTATGAAGATAAAGGTCGATGAACAAAGAAAGATGATGTGGAGGTTAAAGAAGATGAATAAGAGAATAAAATGGTTGGCTATCACGCTTTCGGTTGTGACAGTACTGGTGGTTGGAGTCGGGGCAACGGTTGCCTCAGCAGCCGGACCAATCCAGACTTCCAGCAAAGCAGCATGCTACGGAGCGGGTGCTGGTTTCAGGTTTGGCGGAGTTATCGTGGATGAGGTCGTGACCACAAAACTCGGTATGACTGAAGAAGAAATCCATGCTCTGCGGGAACAAGGTCAAAGTCTGGCACAGATTGCAGCTACTAAAAATGTAACTGAGAAGCAGCTAGTAGATGCGATTATGGAGTACAAGACAATCCAGGTCCAGGCTAGGGTAACCGAGCAAGTGCTCACCCATGAACAGGCTGATCTCATGTTGCAGAGAATGGAACAACAGACCTATCAGGCTGTAAACAGGACATCAGTTGGACCATTCGGTGGACAATCCAATGGGTATGGTCAACGGGGCAACTGCACCGCTGCGGGTACCTGCACTAACACCGGTCTCGGTAAAATGAACCGTTGGGCTCGTTAGGCACAAATAATGTAAGTCTATAAGAGGCGGGACATATTTGCCCGCCTCTTAAGTTTCTTTTATTATAGAGACGAGTGTTATGACTACTTCGGTTAATAAAATCCTGATTGTTGACGATGAAAAACAAATCGTTGAGATTGTCAAAGCCTACCTGGAACGGGAAGGATACCGGACAATTGTTGCTTACGATGGCAAATCAGCAATTGCGGTAGCGCGGAGAGAGAATCCGGACCTGATCATTCTGGACCTGATGCTGCCGGAGGTATCTGGATGGGACGTCTGCCGCACGCTGCGCGCCGAGTCTAACGTACCGATCATTATGCTTACAGCTCGCGATGACACAACCGACAAAATAATTGGCTTAGAGTTGGGAGCAGATGACTATGTAAGCAAACCTTTCGATCCGAAGGAACTTGTTTCAAGGGTTAGGGCTGTCCTTCGCCGATATTCTGTTAAATCGAAACGAAATCTTATCGATCTCGGAGGACTCACCATTGACCTGGAAAAACGACAGGTCCGGCGAGGTGAGGCTGAAATTCACCTTACTGCGCTAGAGTTCGACCTGCTCAGGACAATGGCAGAAAACCCAGACCGGGTATACAGCCGCATGCAGCTGCTGGATAGTGTTCAGGATGCTGCCTACGAGGGGTATGAACGAACAATTGACAGCCATATAAAAAACCTTAGAAAAAAGATAGAGCCCGAGCCCGAACATCCCAAATATATACTGACAGTATATGGCGTAGGTTACAAAGTTACCGGAGAAGACAGTGCGTAGCCTTTATTGGAAACTGGGGGCAGCGCTGCTGTTGATAGTAGCTGTATCGGTGGGGCTAACAGCATATCTTGCTAACGTAAGCACAGAACGTGAGTTCCAGTCATACATGCAGCAGGGCAATACGATGTATGCACAGAACCTGTCCGACACTCTGAGCCAGCATTACATTCAAAATCAGAGCTGGTCGAGTGTGCAAAGTATACTTACTGGCTTATTAAGATCCTCAAGCGAACGACTGCTTGTAGCAAACAACTCAGGGCTGTTAGTAGGCGATTCGGAAAACGATTGGCTGGGAAAAAATACTAGCGATGTGGGGCTGACCAGTGGTACGTTTATCATGTCGTCTGGGCAAAGTGTAGGCACACTTTACATCTTGACAGATGGAATGGGCAGCGGTCGGGGGTTCATGGGAGGTCGTGGTGGTTCCAGTTCAGTAACAACAACTACCCCTGAGCAGACCTTCTTATCAGGTATCAATAAATCACTTATCATCGCCGGTTTGATAGCAGCAGTCGTAGCCCTCCTGCTTGGGTTATTTTTAACACGTCAGATTTTAAAACCCATCGGGGTGCTTACAGACGGTGCGAAGCACATCGCTGCCGGTGATTTGAAATACCGGGCAGCAGTCAAGTCCCAGGATGAGATAGGCATATTAGCACAATCATTCAATTCTATGGCATCGAGTCTTGAGCTCGGTGAAGAAGCCAGACGGCAGTTAAACGCTGACATCGCTCACGAATTACGCACCCCTCTGACAATTATAGAGGGAACCGTGGATGGGATATTAGATGGAGTATTTATCGCCGATAAGGAGCATTTAAACACGATCAAGGGACAAACTGCCCTATTAACCCGATTAATCAGCGACTTACGGGACCTCTCCTTGATTGAGTCAGGTCAACTGAAGCTAGAATTCCAGCTTGTTGATCTGGCTGATCTGATTCACCGTAAGATTACTCAAATAGACACCGCAGCACGGGAAAAAAGCATTAGACTGAATTTAAATTTGCCCGATGGACTGCCCAAAGTATTTGCAGATCCAACGAGGATGGAGCAGGTCTTGTCTAATTTGTTAACTAATGCGGTACGTCATACTCCGCAAGGAGGCACGATCACGTCCACTGTCGTGAACAAAGCTGGCGGAATTGCAGACCGAGTCAGCGGTCACCATCTGTTAGTGTCTGTACAGGACACCGGAGAGGGCATTTCCACCGAAAACCTCCCTCATATCTTCGAGCGTTTTTACCGGGTGGACAGCGCGCGTTCCCGTACTGAAGGCGGGATTGGATTAGGTCTGGCGATTGTTAAGCAGATTGTCGAAGCTCACAACGGTTTAGTATGGGCGGAAAGCAATATCGGTATGGGAAGCACTTTCTATATCGCCCTCCCGGTCAAAGAAAAATAACTGAACAAACCAACAAGCTTATCTCAAGCATTGTATATGGAATCGGAACTATTCTCCCAAAACTGGAAATATTTAGTATTTCTCGGGTCTTTTTCCTTCTTGACTATCGAGAAATGCGGTATAAGTCATAGCGTCTTCGGCGTTGACCCCCATTTTATAGAGGCAGTCCTCACACATCACCTTGCCCTTGAAAACAAAGGCTTTATTCTTGTGTTTTTCAGAAAGTTCCGAGTCGGAAAATTCCAGGTCGCACTGATCGCATTTAACCGGTTGTTGTTCCTTTTTAGCCATTGATCCTCCCGCATGTATAGATTGGAGCAGTCTTACATCAAAATTCGCTTTTTAGTATATCATATGTCTCAGCCACTGCTTCAGGGATAACACGAGTGCAGCCGACCACTGGCATAAAATTCGTATCGCCCTGCCACCGAGGAACGATGTGAGAATGGACATGGTCGGCGATACCAGCGCCGGCAACCCTGCCCATATTCACGCCGATATTAAAACCGGCAGGATTGAAGGTGTGTTTTAATATTTTGATACATTTTTTAATAATCTCGATATGCTCGGCGGCTTCTTCTTTTGTAAGCTCGTCGAGTCCCGCAACATGCCTGTAAGGAGTTATAAGTAAATGCCCGGGATTATAGGGGTAGGTATTCATCATTACATAGTTCTTTTTGCCTCTATAAAGAATAAAATGTTCTTTATCGTTTCGCTGCTTGGGATTCTCACACAAAATACAACCTTCGGGCTTCTCCATCCGGATATACTGCATACGCCACGGCGCCCAAATCTGCTCCATTTCAGTCTCCTATTTTAACTCCCGCTCATATTGTAATTTGGTTGGCAGTAACATGTAAAGAGTCCGGTTAATAAATAAGCAACTGTTTGTATTGGCAGGCAGCATAGCTTATAGTATAGACGTGGTGGAAGAGAAAAAAGAACACAGCGCGTCTGTCAATACAATCACTTTTCTCGGCACTGGCGGCGCGCGTTTTATGATTATCAGCCAAAAACTTGCAAGCGGCGGACTCTGGTTTAACCTCGAAGGCACCGAATTTATCGTCGACCCCGGACCAGGCTCGATAGTTCGTGCAACTTCAAGCAAACTTAATCCGGAACACCTTGATGCGGTGATCGTGTCACACCGTCACATCGATCACGCCCACGACGTGAATATTATGGCGGAAGCAATGACTCGCGGTGGATTCCGCCAGCACGGTCGACTGTTTGCTCCGCGCGAAGCGCTTGAAGACGAGCCTATAATTCTCAGCTATCTCAGGAAACGGTTGGAAAGTGTCGATACACTGGAAGCTGGCAAATCGTTCTCGATAGACAATTTTACTTTTTCCACACCGGTACGTCACATTCACGGCGCCGAAAACTATGGATTCGTGTTTAAAACCGATAAATATAAAATCTCCTATATCACGGACACACGTTATTTCCCCGACCTGCATAAATATTACAAAGGAGACCTGCTGCTTTTAAATGTCGTATTCGTCAGACCTTTTACCGATGAAGAGGCACGCGCACACAACATGCCGATCGATCATCTTTCCGTTCCCGATGTTGAACGCCTGGTAAATGAAATCAAACCCAAGATTGCTATCATGACACATTTTGGGATGGGAATATGGCGTGCTAACCCATCATTAATCGCCGAAGAGCTTACAAAAAAGACTGGTATCAAGGTCCTGGCAGCGCGCGATGGGATGACATTCCACCTTAGTGAATTGGACCGAATATAATTCCGCTAATCCTGTTTCTGATACAATATCAGTGTGTTGTGAAATATAATAAATCCAGACCACCAAACACCATATAGTCATATCTCTTAGATTTTAGTATTTGAATTTAGCCATTCGATATCAGGATTTCCTCTATAGATGATTGACTTAGAACGCATACTTCATAAAGTCCAGAAACCAGCCAGATATACGGGTGGCGAATGGAACGCAGTCGTTAAGGACTGGAACCAGGCTCCGATCCGCATTGTACTTTCTTATCCGGATACATATGAAATCGGGATGTCGAATATGGCAGTCCCTATTCTCTACGAAATATTGAACAACCAACCTGATGTTCTCGCCGAACGTGTCTTCACGCCCTGGGTCGATATGATGGCGGAAATGAAAGCCAATAATCTCCCGTTATTCAGCTTAGAATCGAAGCATCCGTTGAAGGAATTTGATATCATCGGGTTTTCGCTGGGGCATGAGCTGACCTTCACCAATATACTCGCGATGCTCGATCTCGCTGGAATTCCGGTACTCGCTAAAGAGCGCGATGAGAAACATCCGCTGATTATCGCCGGAGGCACATGTGTATTGAATCCGGAACCGATAGCTGATTTCATCGACCTTTTCGTAATTGGGGACGGGGAAGAAGTGGTGCTAAAGCTGCTCGATGTTTACCGCAGCGCCAAAAAGAACCACATTACGCGTGAACAGATGCTCAGTCAAATGGCTGCGATTCCAGGGATTTATGTCCCCCGTTTTTATAAGGACGAGTACAATTTAGACGGGACATTGAAAAGTATCACCTCTCGTATACCGGAGGCATCTCCGACCATTAAACGCTGCGTGGTTACAACTTTACCACCGCCGGTGACACGTCCAGTAGTTCCGTATGTCGAAGCGGTCCACGACCGGGGCGCGATTGAAATTCAGCGCGGCTGTACACGCGGCTGCCGCTTTTGCCAGGCAGGGATAATCTATCGGCCCACCAGGAAGCGTGAACAAGATAAAATAGAAAAGGCCGTCGCCGACATCATCGGTAACTGTGGTTATGATGAGATCTCATTGGTTTCGTTGAGTACCGGCGATTATCCAGGCATCGATAAGCTGGTTACAAACCTCACCGAGCAATTTCCGGATGTGCGGTTATCATTACCCAGCCTGCATCTGAATAGTTTTTCGCTGGAATTAGTCGAGGCGTTTTCCGGACGCAAGAAGATGGGGCTAACCTTTGCTCCGGAAGCCGGCAGCGAGCGTATGAGGAGAGTCATCAATAAAAACCTTACCGAGGCAGAAATCATGGAGACATTCACCTCCGTATTTAAGAAAGGCTGGACAAGTATAAAACTCTATTTCATGATTGGTTTGCCAACCGAAACCATGGAGGACGTCCAGGCAATTATTTCGCTCGTGGATAAAATCAGGGCGCTGGGGAAACAAATCTCCGGGAAAGTCCCACAATTCCGCGTGAGTGTATCCGCCTTCGTGCCTAAACCGCACACTCCCTTCCAATGGGTGGCGCAAGATACAGAGATACAGCTAGCTGCCAAGCATGATCTGCTCGTAAAAGGGCTGCAGCGTAGAGGAACGCGATTATCATGGCAGGACCCGCGTGTCAGTACCCTCGAAGCGGCAATGTCGCGAGGAGATCGTCGGTTGGGTAAAGTGATTTATAAAGCCTGGCAGTCAGGCGCCGTCTTCGATTCGTGGGAGGAACATCTCAAACATAATGTCTGGCAGAAAGCATTCGAGCAATGCGGATTGGACATCGATTTCTACGCTCATAGAGAGCGCTCTCAAGATGAACTATTACCCTGGTCGCACATTGATGTGGGTCTCAGCTCCGAGTTTCTGCAGAAAGAATACCAGAAAGCTTTGAAAGAAGAAACTACTCCCAACTGCGCTGAGGGTATGTGCAATAATTGCGGGCTTGAGATGTGGGAACCTCAATGTAGATTTCCAAATTCCTAGCCTGTTTCCTTAAAAAATATCTACTCTATGTACATTA
>CAYHBE010000089.1:0-6614 GCA_964354765.1 uncultured Dehalococcoidales bacterium
TATTTGAATCCTCTCTTTGTTTTCCCCTGAAATCATGCCGGTGTTACCTTCTGTAACCTTTTCTACCTGCGGCAGGGTACGCAATAGCTCTCCCAGCGGTGCGTTTTCATTCAAGAAAACCCTGATTAATGGATTAGGCATTTCGGGCAGCAAATCGGTTGTTTTTACCTCAGGTAAAGTTTCAAGGCGCGCAATCAAGTCCATGATCTTGCCGATGTCTACCGGCGGCAGTACTTCGACTTCCAGCCATGGGATGTGGTCCATAGAGCCGCCTTTTTCAGCAGCGACTTCGCCTGCGACGGCTTTCACTGCCTCCGGCATAACCCGGACGGTGGGCTGGTAATTGAAGGATGCCGCAGCCTCGATATTAGGTTCGAGCGCGATAATATGCTGCCTGATGCTGTCGATACTGGCAAGAAGGTCATCCTGCACTTTTTTGGTTAGAGTCTTAGCTTCGGCTTTCAACACCTTCATCTGCTCTTCGTGTGTTGATTCAGCCTGTTTGAAGGCTTCCGTGCGAATGATCTCAGCATCTTTTTCAGCGAGAGTTTTCGCTTGGGTTTTCTTTTCCTTTATATATTGCTCGAGTTCCTGTTCAGCTTTAATGCGTGACTTTTCAGCATCCGCTTTTGCCTGGTCGGCGGCTTTTTGCTTCATTTGATTCGCGAGATTGTTAGCCTCGATGACTGTTTTTTCAGCAAGTTCAGCCAAAGCGGAAAGATGTTCCTGCCTTTTTGATAGCGCATCGCGCTCGCTGATTAGTTCATCGATGTAAGCCCGCACTTCTTTTTCATCCAGTCCGAGTTTAATTTTGTTGAAAATCCGATTACCTACGTAATAAACATCATTGCTGTTGGGAGGGATTCCTCCATTTCCATTGTTGCCATTGTTTCCGTCTCTTTTTTGCATACCTGCACCCCCGAGTCCTGTTTTACGGAATGGTCGACAAAACTAAATTTAATACTATGCGTAAGGCAAGTAAATAGGTAAGTCGTATCATACTCATATGGGTATTTCGTTCTATTTTTTTGTATACACCCCTTACTTTTCTTTATCAATCCCGACTGTTTTTATTCGTAGAGGAAACGAGACTATAGTACTACCTGATGTAATCTCATTTAGTACTATAGAGGAGTATACCTCTAAGCTTTACTTCTATATGCTATTGGAAGAGAAACAAATATATAGTTTACCCTTATGTGTTTGTCTTAAAAAAACTGGATGATAAAACAGATGGGGAAGGAGTATATAAAATGGAATTGGACAGACTATTAAATATGGTAATAGAAAAGAAAGCATCCGACCTGCATCTTGATGTAGGTAGTCCTCCAGTTTTACGAATAAATGGTGTATTGCTGCCACAGGAAGGTATCCCCCCTTTTACCCACCAGGATGTACAGGCAATATTTGAACGCGTTACCACCCTTGAGCAACGTGACCAATTTTTTAGAGAAATGGAACTCGACTTCGCCTACAGCTTTTTTGGATTAGCGAGGTTCCGTGTCAATGTCTTGAAACAGAGGGGTTCGGTCAGTCTGGCATTCCGCGTTGTGCCGGTAAGAATATTAACGATAGATGAACTCGAGCTACCGCAAATCTGTAAAAGGATAATATTGAAGAAAGCAGGTCTCATACTCGTCACTGGCCACAGCGGCGCAGGCAAGTCGACTACCCAGGCAGCGATGATCGATTACCTTAATCAAAATGCACGGCGCCACATTATCACGATCGAAGATCCTATTGAATTCTTGTACTCCAATAATAAATGTATGATCGTCCAGCGTGACCTTGGCGACGATACCAAGTCGTTTGACACTGCATTAACCCATGCACTACGGCATGATCCGGACGTCATCGTTCTCGGGGAAATGCGCGATCTCTCTACAATCGCGACAGCTTTGCGCGCCGCGGAAACCGGTCACCTTGTCATCGGTACGCTGCATACTACTAATGCTGTGGGGACAATTAACCGGGTAATCGACATATTCCCGGGGCATCAACAGGACCAGATCCGGCAGCAGCTAGCAGAAACAGTTGAAGCCGTCCTGTCGCAAACACTTGTTGACCGTATTTCTGGAGGGAGAATCGGCGTTTTTGAAATCCTGCTGGCAAATGCCGGTGTCAGAAACGTTATCCGTGAAGGGAAAAACCACGAGCTATACAGCCTTATGCAGCTCGGCTCCCAGCAGGGGATGCGCACCATGGACGACGCGCTGGCTGAACTGGTTGGGAAGTATGCTATTACCCTTGAGGAAGCTCTAACACGATGTTCACATCCCGACCAGATGAGAAAGCTGTTTGAAAATCCCGGCGCTGTAAAAGACAGGGTCTTGACAATGTCTAAAAAAGGTTAAAACAGAACTATTATTAATGTAAGAGTATAGTACTCTTATTGTTTACAGTAACACGAAATATCCCTTCCAACGAATAAAGGAAGGGATATTTTTATTTAGAGGATTGCATACCTTGACACAGCCTGCTCTTCTTTCCTCAATCCCCTGCCTAAAAAGTTAGAACCAAGCCCGAATGATTTGACGTAAGATTAAATAATCTCCCTATGGTCAATAGTCACATCGACCTATCCCTGTATCCCCCGCATCATCCCGTATCAAGTACGGGACAGGCGTGCGGGGCAGGCCTTCCCTTGGCGAATAGGGAAGGGATAATATTAGTTAGGAGGGCTGCGCCCTCCCTAACCACTTCTGCCTTCACTAAAGCATGCTCTTACGCCTTGGGGAAAGGCCTGAGGCTGATTACAAAGATGGCTGGCGCCGGCTTAACACTCCTGAGTTTTTTGTTTGTTCCCTACTTTTCTGTTTTGTCATCCCAGCCCCCGACTCCGATCCCGCATCATCCCGCGCCAGGTGCGGGACAAGCGTGCAGGACAAGTCGGGAATCTAAAGAATTCGCACTAATAACTTTCTGAGCAGCCGCGCGACGAAGCATCTCCAGCACTTACTCGGCAGGCAGGGAGACCCCAAGGTGGTAGGTCACTTTCTCTCCCGCTGTGTAAAATTTTGAAATGTAAATTGCGGTCGGATTATCCGATTCTCGACAGTGCACGGTAAGACAGGCAAATTAATTTACAGGCAGTTTCAATTTCGTTGAGCTGTATAACCGGCGTGTATTCCGTTAATCTGCTATCGAAAAATGTCGCTGCGAAGACCCGTTTCAGTTCTTTCACCATCATGTCGAAGTTTTTTGAAGCAGACGGTGAGATTCGATCTGCCAAGAAGCTGAAATCAAAATTCGATTCCAATATCTCGACCAGCGGTCCCGGTGAGTTTGGTCCGTACAGCCGCATGAACGATTCGTTATAAAATGATGTATTTTCGATAGTCTCTTTAGATTTACGCCAGACCGGGAGACCGCCGGTCATAATCGTGGCCGGCAAGCTGAATTTCATACTAATCCGAGATTTTTTAAAAACCTCAGGTATGCTCACCCTACCCCGGATGATTAAAAACAATTCCTCCCGGCGGACGATTGTTTCGGTGCCGGACCGTGATACAAAAATGATTTCGCCGTGACCTATTTTCAAACTATGCGCCACCATTTTTACGACTGGCTGATCGTCCTGATGCAGTTCTCGATCTTCGACGGTAAAGGCGGTGATTCCGCAGGCGGTAAGAGATGCCGCGGCGGCTTCTGCTTTTTCTGCAGAATCAAAGTGAGCCGCGATTTTCGGCAAGTTCCCCGAAAGAAGCATGCGTACCCCGAAAGGATCTTTACCGAGTACCTCTGAGACATGGTTGACCAGCTCGGGCGCGATAGATCCAGGAAGGTTAATCACGATGTGAAAAATGTTAGGTGGAGTCATATACTGGAGCTCGCTTTGGTCTACCGGATGGTGGTTGATCAGGGAACAAGCAGTTTGGACAGCCGTTTCGGATCGATAGCCCGCTTCATAGCCGAATCGCGGGTTACTTTGCGGGTCCGCACCAGGTACGCCAGGGCATCGTCGAGACCCTGGACGCCGGACTCCGGATGAATCTTCATATAGGTCGGGATTTCATAGGTGCGACTCTCTCTTATCAGGGTTCGAATCGAAGGATTCGATAGGACAACCTCGAAGGCGGCAATTCTGCCTTTTCCCGATGCCCTCGGGAGCAGAGTTTGTGAAAGGATTGCGAGTATCTCCTGGGAAAGCTGAAGACGGATCTGCGACTGCTGGATTGGCGGAAACACATCAATGATGCGGTCGATAGTTTGAACCACGTCGGATGTGTGGAGCGTGCTCATCACGAGGTGCCCGGTCTCTGCGGCGGTGATCGCGGCGGATATCGTCTCGAGATCTCGCATCTCGCCGACGACTATCACATCGGGGTCATGACGAAGGGCGCGAACAAGTCCAACCTGGAAAGAACCAGTGTCTTCGCCGAGTTCCCGCTGCGCAATCATAGATTTTACGTTTTGATGCTGGTATTCAATCGGGTCCTCGATGGTGATTACGTTGCATGCCCTGTTTTCATTGAGATGCCGGATCATTGCAGCCATTGTCGTGGATTTGCCGACGCCGGTTGGACCTGTAACCAGGATGAGTCCCCTGGGCTGAAGGATAAGGTCTTTGCAAACCTGGGGAAGTTCGAGATCATCAATCGACGGGACTTCGAAGGGCAAAACGCGGCATGCCATACTCAGCATCCGGCGCTGCCACATGACATTGATACGAAACCTGGCAAGGGTGCCGAACGGGCAGCCAAAATCGAGTTCCTTCTCGTTTTGAAAACGCTTCAGTTGCTCCTGCGACGTTACCTGTTCGAGCATATGCATGACGTCATCATTCGAAAGGGATGGAAATCCTTCCTGGCGCTTGAGACGCCCGTCGATCCGGAAAATAGGCGGCAAGCCTGCCCTCAAATGTATGTCTGAAGCATTTGATTCTACGGCACCTTTAAAAAATGTTTCAATATTCATTGTTTATAATAGTCCGTCAAACTAGATTCAAGCGACCTTTTTTAGTTCACGACGGACATCCTCACTGGTCTTGCGTATTATTTTTTCTTGTTCCTGGAGCGACAGGATGTGTTCTTTATTCACCGCCACAAACGCGTAACGCTCCCTTACCCGGTTCGCCCGGTTATCGATCTGTACATGAGTCAGCGGCAAAAATACCGGCGAGTCTTCAAGGACATGCCACGTCCGCTGATAGGTGACGCGGTACATATTGCCGGTCACGATGTAAGATTGAGTCTCGATGCGCACCGGCACCGGTGACTTTTCCACAAACGGGTAAGCTTTCGGTCCCGTATGGGCGCCTATTCCCCTCCCCATATCAGCATTCCCCACCGTCGCCGCCAACTGAACGGTCGATTTATTGATATAGGCAGTCTTGATTTTCTCTTCGGTGCCGTCGGTATGGCTAATGACCGCATTATTTATTTCGATGAAGTTACCCCGCTTTACCGGTCCCAAATCCGAGATTCCGTTGAGAGCATCTAGCAGGCGTGCTTCGGGCGTGGGTGCGTAGTAAATATCCCCGGTGATAATCTGCGTCTGCATATAGAGTTTTATCAGTTGTGATGCTGTGAGTTCCATCCTGAGACCTCCGTCTGCAAAAGATAGATGGAATTATCCTCTTCTTTTGCCATTATGTCAATTCCGCTATATTTCTGGAATTTGAGGCTGGATCACCGGTTTCCGTTTACAGGCGCAATTACTTTCCCGATTCTTTCCGCGATTTTAGCGCACAGCTTCTTGTAGCTTTCATCAAGATTTGGGCTTTTATTGCCCAACTCATTAGATATCCACACGATATTGTTGGCCAACCGGATATCGATCAACAATTCTGCGATCTCAGCGCGCTTATCTGCCAGTTCAGGTTCGATATTGTCCTGGTTGGTATCCCAGGCAGTTGTTTGGAAAGCGGTCACTTTTCCCGACCACGGCGCGGCGGCGATGCTTAGATTTAATTCCAGCTCTCTGTAGACGTCCGATCTCGGGAGCTGGACTTTCGGTCTTTCTGTGGCGGGTTTGGGAACAGCGACAGCCGGCTTCTTAGCAACCGTGGCTGTTTGCTGCACAGGTGAGGCAGCAATCACAGGCGGTCGCGATGAAGAAGCAGGCGCAACCACAGGTGTTTGCTTGGCGACCGGGGAGGCTTGACGGACCGAGTCTGGAGCTGTGTGCTTCACGGAGGAGACTGGTTGCTTCACGGCTGGGTTATTCGAGGCTTTGACCCCAATCGGCTCTGCCCTGTTTACTGCCGGCTCGACCTTCTTGTGATTTTTTAAGAGTTCTTCAAGCTTGTCTTCCTTACTGCCGTTTTTCGGGGCAGTCGAAGCGCCATTATTTTTCGATGGTGTCGTGGAAGACTGGGGTGAGGGAATAATGTATTTTTTCGGAGGGTACCCGGGTTTTTCAAATCGCCTGATGAGATAAATTATGCCCACGCTGAGAATAATGCCGACGACAACAGCACCGAGGATGATCAAAAATATTTCGATGAACGGCATGCTACCTCAACAAAAATATTTTTTAAAGTCCCATTTGAAGGATTGATTTCTTCAGTTGTTCGGCTCTATCGTGGATTTTTTCCTTCTCTTCTTTTACTATTTCCTGGATGGCAGCGCGGTATTCATCGAGGATTTGCCTTGTGGCTTTCTTGTGTTCTT
>CAYHBE010000090.1:0-6611 GCA_964354765.1 uncultured Dehalococcoidales bacterium
TTTTCACCGGATCTTTACGACCGTCAGTCTCTACACCGGAAGCTACATCGACTCCCCATGGTTTTACCTCCCGGATCAGTCGCCCGACGTTTTCTGGTGTTAATCCGCCCGCGATCATTACCGGGAACCTCGCCGTAACAATTTTGGCAATTTGCCAATCGAAGGTTACACCAGTTCCACCATACCTGCCATCGACTACTGTATCCAGTAAGCAGAGGAACTTCTGACCTCCCATAGCTTCATACCATGATTGGATCTGTGCCAGGATTGAGTCGGCTTTCGAATCAGGGCTTACGTGTATCACCTTAATAATTGGAAAAATGATGTTATGGCAGTATTCGATTGTTTCCTGTCCGGCGAGTTGGACTCGGTCGAGCCTGCATTCGCGGGCAATCCGGTTAACTTCGTTTGCGGGGGCATTTCTGAAAATTCCGACCGCTTCCGGACGCTGATTGATGTCCCGAACCGACTCCACCAGTCGAGATGCCTGCTCGACAGTCACCTTCCTCCGGCTTTCCGCAAACACCATTCCGATGAAGTCGACACCAGCTTTACCAGCTTTGACTGCATGCTCTACTTCTATAAGACCGCATATTTTAACTCTTACCAAGCAGCTCCTTTACTTTCGCCCCAATATCGGTTGAAGCCATCAACGTTTCCCCAACTAATGCCGCGTTAATGCCGAGTTTTTCAAGGATTTCGATATCTCGACGGTCTTTTATCCCACTTTCACTGACGATTAATCTATCGGAAGGGATGAGCGGTCGCAGTCGTTCGGTTGTGGTGAAATCAGTCTTCATGGTTGTCAGGTCTCGGTTATTGATCCCGATAATCCGTGCGTTAGTACCCAGGGCGATTTTTAATTCGTTCTCATTATGCACTTCAACCAGGCAAGACATCCCCAGCGAATGACTCAGTTTCAAAAGGTCTTTGAATCTATCAGAAGTCAAAATGGATACAATCAGCAAAACGGCATCAGAGCCATATGCACGAGACTCATACACCTGGTAAGGTTCGAGGATAAAGTCCTTGCGCAGGATAGGGATTCTTACTGATCGTTTTACTCCGCTAAGGTATTCTAGCTTGCCCTGGAAAAATTTCTCGTCGGTCAGCACAGAAATGGCAGCGGCTCCATTCTTTTCGTAAACCTTTGCGGTCTTTACTGCATCGAAATCATGTCTAATAATGCCTTTCGATGGCGATGCCTTTTTAACCTCGGCGATTAGCTTTATGCCTGCACTGTTGAGCGCAGCCATAAAATCTAGTGGCGGTGGTTGTTGTTTCGCCCTTCGTTGCATTTCTGCCAACGACGTCTGGCGCTTTGATGATTCAATCTCTCTTATTTTATTGGCAACAATTTCGTCGAGAATCATTCCTAATCTCTTGTCGGTTAGTCCTTGTTAAGATTAAACTTTTATTGACCGAACCTACCACTTATGTTTGTTTTCCCCCTTTCAAAAGGGGGATTAAGGGGGTTTATGCAAAGCTCTTTGTGAGTTCAATCAATCCATCTAATTTTTCGAGCGCCCGTCCCGTTCCAATACATCCCCTTGCGAACAGCACGCCGTCGGCGAGCGTTTCCACACGCTCTGCCGCCTTAAGCGCGCCCGCAGCGTTGAGCAGGACAGCATTCATAGCATGTGTTGTCTTGCCGGAAAGAATGTCCCGCAGTAAGGTCGCGTTTTCTGCCGCAGTCCCGCCCTTGAGGTCGCTAATGTCCGCTCTCGGTAGTCCAACCTCTTCAGGAGTGATGGAATAATTCTGGAGCTTATTGCTGCTCAGTTCGCAGATATACGTTTTTCCAGTGATAGTGAGTTCGTCAAGTCCGTCTTCGGAATGAACTACCAGCGCATGTTTACAATCGAGCAATTGAAGTACTTTCGCCATCTTTTCTACCAGGCTTTGATCGGCTACACCCAGCACCTGAGCTTGTGCTCCCGCCGGATTCGTTAATGGACCTAATATATTAAATACCGTCCTGATTCCTATTTCCTTTCGAGGCGCGGAGGCGAATTTCATGGCGGGGTGGAAAGAGGGCGCGAACATAAAGCCAATACCAATCTCTTTCAGACATAACTGAACTTGCTCGGCGGTCAGATCAATTTTCACTCCCAGCGCTTCCAGGACATCTGCTGAACCGCATTTACTGCTCATTGCGCGGTTGCCATGTTTTGCTACCTTTACCCCTGCGCCAGCGACTACGAACGCAGCCGCGGTGGAAATATTGAAAGTCGCCGAGTTATCACCGCCGGTGCCGCAGGTATCGACTACCGGCTCGTCAACGATGACCCGGATAGCTTTGGAACGCATCGTTTGCGCCATGCCGGCAATTTCCTCAACAGTTTCACCTTTTAACCGGAGTGCGGTCACAAAAGCGCCAAACTGGGCAGGTGTCACCTGTCCTTCCATTATCTCTGCCATGACCTGCGAGGCTTCGCTCATGGTGAGTGATTTTCCTGCGATTACCTGTGAAATTGCTACTTTAATCATTTCGGTACTCCTTGAAGATCATTTCCCACTTTGAAAAAGAGCCTGTCCCGTACCTGATACGGGAGGGATTAAAAGGGATTTTCGGTTTTAAATCCCTCTCAATCTCCCTTTACGAAAGGGAGAAATATCAACTAGTGTGTTTCAGGAAATTTTTCAATATCTCTTTCCCGTGTTCAGTCATGAAAGATTCGGGGTGGAATTGGACGCCTTCGACGGTAAATTGCTTATGCCTTACCCCCATAATCTCGTCGTCATCTGTCCAGGCAGTGACTTCCAAACAATCGGGCAAATGTTCCCTTCTGATAACCAGTGAATGATAGCGGATGGCGGAAAAAGGATCGGGAAGTCCAGCGAACACACCATTGTTATTATGATGAATGAGCGACGATTTGCCGTGCATAATACGGTTCGCCTGAGACACAACGCCGCCATAGCTATAACCGATACACTGGTGCCCCAGGCATACACCTAACACCGGCAAGCATGCTCCGAAATGCTTGATAATGTCATTAGAGATACCAGCATTTTGAGGGGTGGAAGGTCCCGGTGAAATTACAATCCGTGCTGGTCTCATTTTTTCTATTTCGGGGATCGCTATCTCGTTATTTCGTGCCACTCTAACCTTTTCCCCGAGCTCGCTCAGATATTGAAATAGATTGTATGTAAAGCTATCGTAGTTATCTATTAGCAGCAACATCTTTTTCTCCATATAGATTTAAGTTATTCGCTTTGGTTTTGCCCTATGAGTTTTGATTTTTGACTTGTTGTTTGGTTATTGTATCTTGTGATTTGGTATTCGCTCTTGCTTCTTCCGCTTGTGCAATTGCCTTGAGCAGCACCTGCGCTTTGTTCATGCTCTCTTCGTATTCACGAGAAGGGATGCTGTCGTAAACAATACCGCCTCCTGCTTGTAAGTAAGCCACTCCCTGCTTCATGACCATTGTACAGATAGCGATTGCCATGTCCATATTGCCGTTGTATGAAAAATATCCCACTGCCCCTGCGTATGGACCCCGTTTTTCAGGTTCGAACTCAGCGATAATTTGCATTGCCCTGATTTTAGGCGCTCCTGAAACAGTCCCGGCCGGGAAACAGGCTCGTAAAGCATCGAATGCAGTCATATCTTTACGTAATTTCCCCTGGACATGGGTCACCAGGTGCATTACGTGTGAATATCGTTCTATCTCCATGAGGTCACTCACCTCAACCGTGCCAGGTTCACTTACCCTGCCAATGTCATTACGTCCCAGGTCAACCAGCATGATATGCTCCGCTCGTTCTTTATCGTCGGATTTCAGTTCTTGTTCCAATCGAGTATCTTCTTCCGCTGTATTGCCGCGCGGCCTTGTGCCGGCGAGAGGGCGGGTGGTAACCGTTCCATCCTCAACTCTGACCAGGATTTCCGGGGACGCCCCGATTATTTGGAAATCCTTGAGGTCGAGATAAAACATGTATGGAGAAGGATTGATGGAACGGAGCGCCCGGTAGATTTCGAATGGCTCGGCGCTAGTCGGCTGAGTAAGGCGTTGGGATAATACCACCTGGATAGCTTCGCCAGAGGTTATATATTCCTTTATCTTGCCGACCGCTTTTTCAAATCCTGCGCGGGTAAAATTAGATGTCAGATTACCGGCTGAATCGATACGTCTTACAATAGGTGATCGAGGCAGCGGTTGGTTCAACAATTCGATTATTCTCTCGATTTTAATGATCGCGTGTTTATACGACTCCTCGATGCCGTCATCGACGCGTACGTGGGTTAATACTTTGATTTTGTGAGTAACGTGATCGAAAATCAGCAGTGTGTCGGAAAACATGAAAACCGATTCGGGCACTTTCAAGTGGTCAAAACCGGGTGATTGCAGTTTCTCAAAACGCGTGACGGTTTCATAACTGAGGTAACCAACGGCTCCCCCGCAGAATTTAGGTAAACCGGGTATTTTGACAATCTTATACTTGTTTAACTCAGCAGCAATCCCTATAAGAGGATCGGTATTATCTACCGCTTTTGTGGTGATGATTTTGTACGGATCCGTCCCTATAAAACTATAGCGGGCAAGACGTTCGCCGCCTTCAACACTTTCTAACAGATAAGAATTGCCATTGCGGCTTATTTTCAAGAAAGCAGAAACCGGTGTTTCGAGATCGGCGACAATCTCGCGGTAGACAGGCACCAGGTTGCCTTCTTTGGCGAGCCGTTTTACTTCTGCGAGATCGGGGTAATACATGAGCACCTCCGGAAAATAAAAAACCCTTCGCTGCAGGGGCGAAGGGCTATCCGCGGTGCCACCCTGGTTGAAAGCCTGAAGTAATAGAAGAAGGCTAACATCTATTATCAGATACGTCCCAAATTTTATAGGGAGATATCCTGGGCTGGTTAACGATGCCCTTTTCGTCGATACCTACTTGATAATTTTCGGTACCGCAGCTCCCGAGTCCATTCAGTCACTTGCGCTGACACCGGCTCACACCTTACCCGGCTCTCTGAATCCCGATTCTTTCGGGACAAGTCCCGCTGAGCGCTTACTAGTCTCGTTCTCAGCTTTTACCTATTTTTTTATTGTTGTGTCCAGCATAACAGGCGCTTAGGTGAAGTGTCAAGTTTGGAGGATTTTGCGGTAAAAACGGGCAGGTCTGCTTGGGGATCGTTCTTTTCCGCAGACCTGCATAACAATTGCCCTTTGAGCTCAAATACGAGGTTATTGAACTATTGGCTATTGAACCAATAAATTAAAAGCAAGTATGCCGATTGTTTTAGACTAATGCCGTGCGTAATGATATAATTATATTCGTTGGATCAGTTGAATATTACGTTGTAGGAAGGTATGTGTGTACACCCAGGTTAAGAACGGAGCAAATATGAATTCGATGTTATCCACTGACCAGGACTACAATCTCTGGGTATTGCTGCGGCAAACCAGGGATGCCATGGTCAAAGCCAGGGAAAAAGAGTTGGAAAAGTACGGGATATCCAGTATCCAGGCGGCGGTACTTTTTAACATCCAGGCAATCGGTAGTGAGGCCACGCCTGCAGAACTTTCACGCCGTCTTGTAAGAGAACCACATTCCGTATCCGGACTTTTAAACAGGATGGAGAAGCAAGGTCTTATAACAAGAAACAAAGACCTGCCCAAGCGAAATATGGTCAGGGTGATGTTGACGGAAAAGGGCAAAGAAGCTTACGAATTATCGACAAAACGAATCAGTATGCACGATACGATGGCTGTTTTATCCGAAGCTGAGCGGAATCAGCTTTGGAATACTCTGGAAAAGCTTCGGGATAAAGCTTTAAAGCTAGCCGGGATAGGTCGCGAACTTCCATTCCCCCCACACTGGTCCGAAATCGAAGAAGAGATCGGCTAAATAGAACTGTCTCGATCACTTTATTGTAAAGACGATATGGTGCTGCCACTCGGTTCTTTTTTGTGGGAAATCGGAGCGAAAATGAGCTCCGCGACTTTCTTCTCGTATTAAAGCTGCCTCGGAAATCAAGCGGCCGGCAGTCACCATGTTTCTCAACTCCTGTGAAGCGCGCTCCAGCGATGACGGCAGCATTTTTTGCCAGGCAGAAAGAATCTGTGCTGCTTCAGTTAAAGTACGCTTTTCCCTGATAATGCCAACCTTGTCCCACATTAAGGTGCGTAGATTTTCTGCATTAAGTTCGGGGACATTGTCCGGTGATTTTCGCCTGGGAAGATTATGAAATTCATCAGCGTTTTGTTTTTTTACGGGTGCCCCGGTGTTATTGCTGTGACTTTTTTCAAGAATCCGCTTGCTGAAAACCAATACTTCCAGCATTGAGTTGGATGCCAGCCGATTGGCACCGTGAACACCGGTGCAAGCTGTTTCTCCGGTGGCAAACAGGTTTAGGACGTTTGTTTCTCCCCAGGTGTTAACTTTGATACCACCCATCATATAGTGAGCCGCTGGAGCTACCGGCACAGGCACCTTTGTAATATCCATACCATATTCGAGGCAGTATCGGTAGATATGTGGAAATCGGCTGGTGGTGAGACTGCGCGGAAGATGAGTTACATCGATAAAAACGTGGTCGGTTTTTGCCTTCTCCATTTCATAAACTATACTCCGCGCGACGACGTCACGAGGAGCAAGTTCGCCTT
>CAYHBE010000091.1:0-6592 GCA_964354765.1 uncultured Dehalococcoidales bacterium
AAAATCAGCACCAGCTTCGACAGCCTTGTTCACATCCTTAATTGAAACCTTCTCCGCCACAAAACCCCAGGGGATATCAGAAGGTAATTGTTTGATGTCGTTGATTATGATAGCGTCAGCAGCAGAAAGCTTATTGACGATAGTCTCAGTTGAACGTTGTACAAATGCTGCCAGTTGTATTTTAAGTCTGGCTGTTGTTTCATTATTCTGTCGGAATCCCATGACTTTTGGCTGCGGCAGCGAAATCTGTTTCAGCCTATCAATGAATTTACTCATTATTATCACCCTCAAAATTCAAATACCCTAAGCTGATTTTAGGCAGAATTCAATCAATAATACAAGAAGAATTTAATATTTGCCTGCTGATGATGAAAAACCTTAAAATTAGTTAAGGTAATTCTGGAGGTACCAACAATGGCTGAAGAACTTGGCAAAATTGAAAAACCATCCGTCGAAACTTTCAAAGGAGTCCGTAAACTATACGTTGTTCCACTAATATTTGCGGGTTCTGATGCACCTCAAGAATTCCGTGAAAAATGTGAGATCTACTGGATGGAGGTCAATGAGCAGATATCCAACCAGGAACAAAAGGTCGGAAGAATAAACCGAATTTTTCACGAGTCCATCGCTATCGGCGGAGAAGACGGACTCAGAATTATGGAAAAATGGAACCAGTTAAGCTATCTAATCGTGAAGGAAAAAGTGGCTATTGGCGCTGTTCTTGAAGCAACGGAGCTCGCTGACCTTTCGGATGAATGCATGGACTGGGAGAGGTGTCTGCTCATGGGTTTTTTCAGCCGCAAGGCAGCGGAAATCGTTGCCGACCACTACCGCGCGTCTGCAAAAGAGCGGTTTGAATATATAAGTAAACGTGTGAATGAATCGTTACAGGCAGGCGAAGTGGGAATACTCTTCATCAGGGAGGGACATAGCGTCCAGTTCCCACCTGACATGGACGTTTTCAGCGTCGCGCCTCCCGCTTTAGATGAAATTCATAGGTGGCTTAGAGACCGCTCGCGGACTGAGCAGGAAACACCCGATGAATCTAATGAACCGGAGCAGTCTCCATCATAATTGCTATACCTACTTGTGTTTCCTGTTCCTGCGCCAGAAATAGAATCCAATGCCGCCGCCGATTATCCAGACGGGACTGAAGATTCCAAGCCAGATAAAAATGTTGGTAAGTACCTGTCCGAAGACCGCCAGTCCGTTCCAAGCGGTCTGCACTGTATTCCCCGCGCTCCAACCTGACAGGACATTAATATAATTTTCCCGGGTGACTTCGGCTGCATTTCCTTTATCATCCGTAACTTTTAGTTTGATTGTATAATCTCCAGTCGATTTATAGCTATGTACTGGATTCGGATTAGTGCTCGTTGCGCCGTCACCAAAATCCCATTCGTAGCTGAATGGTGAAAACCCACCCGATACTTCAGCGCGGAAATAAATCGACTCTCTTGCCTGCACGACGGCTCTATCGACCGAAATTTCTGCGTAGAGTTTGGCTTGCTGCAGGTCTATCTGAAGAAGTGACATCGCTGCAGTCCGCTCGATATATTGAATAGAACCTTTGGTTCGTTCGATTTCACTGCGGGTGGCAGAAAGCTGGCCCTGGACTTTCAGGATATCTTCAACTGTAGTTGCCTTTTCAAGAATAACGAGCAGTTGTTTTTCAGTGGCTTCCAGGTTGGATAGTTTCGCCTGGAGGTCGATGTACTGTTCGGTAACGTCCGACGCAGAAGTAGTTTCAGAGTTGACTTCAATCGCCGTCTCGCGGATCGTCCTGAGCACATTGTTGAATGATTCTGCTGGTACACGGATACTTATCGAACCAAAGAGGGCGTTTCCGGAACGCCACGTTGTAGATGTGACAACAAATCCCTGCATGCTGTCGGCGAGATTCGTTATATCTTCTATTGCCGCCTGTACATCCTCCACGACGATATCGATATTTCCAGACCGGATAATCATGCGGTCGAGGATCGGTGTCTCCGAAATTACCGTGCTCGATGACTCTCCCGTTGCTCCACCAGGAGGTATACCAAGTGTTATTTGAGGCGGTGGAGTACCGACTATAATTTCCGGAGCCGGCATGCTTGTGCCTCTGCCTGATGATGTGGAAGGATAAGTAGTCCCATTATAAGAACTACTTTCATCCTTTGTTGCAGTTTTAGAACAAGCTGCTGCAGTCAGAATAAGAGTGAGAATGACTATTCCGATCACGATTCTTTTCATATCAATCCTCTCAAAATAGACGTGAGAACTACATAATTAAACGCAAGATAAGAGTCTGAGTTAGCCTTATATTTGATTCCAATGATTTTCCGTATTTTAAATCCGATCATTAAGAGCGTCAATCAGGCTCAAGGATGAACTTAGACTGTAGGATTCCCCCATGAGACGGAGTTCTCAAGGTGGATTGACGACACTGTTAAAAAGAAACGACTGATTAGTATGTTGGTTCTGGTTTCAGGATTTTCCCAGGTATTCGTCGATAACTTTGACCAAAGTCTCGTGTTCAGCCTCGGAAAGCGCCTCGTTTTCTTCCAGCTTTTTTATGGAGCGACCGACTTCAGGTTTTTCCTGGCAGAGGCGGTCTAAGCGTTCTTCCTGGTGCAGGATTTCAGCGTCAATACGGGCAAAATTGAGACGTAAATCAAGACGGTTGTCCAGGAATTCGAGCGCTCTTTTTTGAGCCTTGGGATCATCGTAATCAACCAGGTAAAAAGGAATCTGGAGCCAGAGGTTTGCCCCATCCAATCCGCGTTGTTTTGCCGTCCACAAAAGAAAAGAGTTGAGGGTTGGTCGGCCGCCGGGAGGTGTTTCAAAATCCATCTCCCTTGATAGTTCATAAGAGCTAAGAGAATGTTTAATCTGAATTGAGTTGAAAGTCGCCCAGGCATCTCGTGGAGCACTATGCGCGCCCATTGAAACCATACCCCCAATGGTATAGATCTCTTTGGCATGACAGGTGTCTTGCGCGACATCTATTATGAGATTAAGAAACCGATGATATTCGAAGCGAGGTATCGAGCTAAAGAGGACCACTATATCACGGTCATTGAAACTGTAAAAAGTACTCTCCGGGAAAAGTACAATATCTTTCTCTATGACCACTCCACCAAGCGGGAAGAAATCTTCGGGGCTTATTTCGCAAAACGCCTGACTCTTGAGTTCGCGGTTGATATATTCACTTATTTTTTCACCGATTTGGCCGGCATCAGATTCCCAGCACACAACAAGCGCAGGATTATTAAATCTGGGACGCGAAAAATATTTTATAGAATCGGTCATGCTCCCTTATCACCCTTTTTGAAAAAATCATCGATATGTTCTTTAAGCCACTGGCGATCCTCTTCTGTGATGATGGGTTGTTGTTTAGATGAGCTGGTTTGTTTACGCTGTTCCAAACGTTCACGGATGTCCTGCGGAAATTGCTGGTAGACATTGGCAATAACCGTTTCCATCTGGATAATCATTGAATCGAGGATATGAAGATCGACATCAAGGCTGAAAATACTGGACAGTACTTCTACGACCGCAAGAGAAGCCTTTGGGTATGGGAATGGCACACGCGACAAATAGTCAGGTATCTCACCCATCAGACAAATGCCCGGGTATTTGCGTGTTTTCGCAGCCCCGATGAGGAGCCCGTTCAGTCCGGTAATCCCACCTCGGTTACCCCTTCCTTCAGCCTGGCTCATCAATATCGTATTCGGATAGCGTTTTAGTTCCGGAAGCAGTGTTTTCTGATTGGCAACAGCCCAGACACCCGGTTTTAAAGTATGATGGGTGATGCTGACTGCAGCTCCGGATGTATAAATTCTACCGCAGCCGAATTTTTGCGCAACGTCCAATACCATATTCGCCATTTCATACGCACGCGGACCTTCAGCATACATACTTTCACGTGTTGCCGGCTGCTCTTCTCCTATAAAAAGAAGAAGGTCTCTGTTAGCTAACCTTTTGTAATAGAACTTGCTTGTTGGAAATCCCATTTGGGTGAGGACACTACCACGGATGGTGACCTTATTCGGGAAAAAGAATTCTTCGGGTTCGATCTCACCTAACTCTTCAGCTTCTATTGCCTGGCGGATAGTATCGACTGTGATAAGTCCGATATTCCCGATACCAGGCCAACCAATAAGCATATCAGGTGAATTGAGGTCAGGTTCTCGGTGTAAAATCAGCGGCATCGTAAGTACCTCTAACTAACCATTCTAACGACAAAAAGTGCTGAGCACAAGTACAATAGGAAATCCTAAATACCAATATCTAAATCCTAAATTTAATGTAAACTTGCAGCAGTCTAAGTGACCACAGTCATCTTGTTGGTAGAGCTACAATCATTACCTATCATTTAGCTTCCAGATTGGCAATAATGTTGTTTGAAACAGTGAGATTATCAGTTGAACTGGCAGATATTATCTTCCCTGACACAACGGAAATGAATTGTTGGTCAGTAATAAGCATTTCCGTCGTAGTGTCGAAATGAACACTCAATATTTTGAAGCGCCTATCTCTTCCATCTTGCCGGTAATAACGAATACTACCCGCTCGCAAATGTTTGTGACTCTATCCGCAGCACGTTCTAAATTATGAGCCACCCACATCAGCCTGGTCGCCCTGGTAATCGTTTGCGGGTCTCGCATCATAAACAATAACAATTCATTGTAAACTTGGTCATAAAGATTATCCACGAAATCGTCTTCCGTACTAATTTTAGCCGCGGTCACAGCATCATGACTGATGAAGGCATCCAAACTGCGTCTTAACATATCCGCAGTCTTATCCGCCATTCTGGGGATATCAATCAATGGTTTCAAAGGTGGCTCGTCACCGATCATTATTACAATCCTGGCATTACCATGCGCATAATCTCCAATGCGTTCCAGTTCAGTAATGATGTTTAGGACGGCGACAATCATTCGAAGATCACCTGCGGCTGGCTGCTGGGTAGCAATCAAAGCGATGCATTTTTCTTCAATTTCAAAACGTTTCTGGTTAATTTTCAGGTCATTGTCGATGATCTGCTTTGCCAATTCCAAGTTACGACTTTTCAATGCTTCGATTGAACTTAGAATTGCTTTATTGGCCATGCTGCCCATCAGCAGGATATCATCCTGGATTTCTTTTAGCTTCTTGTGAAAGGTCGTCCTAATTTCCATGATCATCCCTCCAAAACTGACTATCCGAATCTACCGGTGATGTAATCCTCTGTACGTTTATCTGTGGGATTAGTGAATATTCGCGAGGTCGGTCCGTATTCCACCAGTTCGCCAGCACGGTCTGGTGCCATCATCATAAACGCCGCCATATCCGAAACACGAGCAGCCTGTTGCATATTATGGGTCACTATCACTATCGTATATTCCTGGGCTAGATTTCTCATTAAGTCCTCTATCTTAAGAGTAGCTACAGGGTCGAGGGCGCTGCATGGTTCATCCATCAGGATGGCTTCTGGTTCCACTGCCAATACCCTTGCGATACATAGCCTTTGCTGTTGACCACCAGAAAGGGCTAATCCAGACTGTCCCATTTTATCCTTAACTTCGTCCCACAATGCAGCCTGGTGCAGACTTTTTTCAACTATTTCTTCTAAATGCGGTCGATTAGAAATACCGTGTCGCTTTGGACCGTAAGCTACATTTTCGAAGATCGATATAGGAAATGGATTTGGCTTCTGAAAAACCATACCCACTCTCTTCCTGAGTTCTACTACATCAATTTTAGAATTATAGATAGAGATTCCATCAAGTTCTACATTACCTTCGACTTTGCTACCAGGAATAAGATCATTCATTCGATTGAAGAGACGGAGCAGAGAAGACTTCCCACAACCTGATGGTCCAATTATGGCTGTAATATTGCACGCCAAGATTTCTAAAGTGATATTTCTCAAAGCCTGGAAGGATCCGTAGTACAGATTGACATTTTCCGTCTTCAGCTTCGTAGAGCATTTTTCTGGAGACTGAGTCACTTTGTTTGAAGCTAATAAATCTATATTCATAGATATTTCCTTTGCCTGGTTTTTATCCTGATAATAGCGGCGATAATATCGAATGAGAGGACTACGGTAAGAAGTACAAGAGCTACTCCCCATATGATGTCTTTGGGCATATTTGGAACGTGCGCAGATACAGTATACAAATGGTAAGGTAACGCCATAAACTGATCAAAAGGAGACTGAGGAAGTTTGGGTATCAGGAAGGCAGCTCCCACTACCAGTATTGGCGCTGTTTCTCCAGCTGCTCGGCTGATTGCTAATACTGCTCCTGTGATTATTCCAGGAAAAGCTTGAGGTAATACAATATGCCTGATCGTCTGCAATCTGGTTGCACCTATAGCTAGACTACCCTCACTATACTCCCTCGGAACAGCTAATAACGCTTCTCTTGAGGTGGTAATGACCATCGCCAATGCTTGAGCCGCTAAGGTAAGACTAGCAGAGAGTAGTGACAATCCAAAATGGAAGAGAAGGGCAAACATGCTTAACCCAAAAAGACCGAAAACAATACTGGGCACACCCGACAGATTTGCAATAGCTAAGTTAATAAGACGGATTAGCCAGTTATTACGAGCGTATTCATTG
>CAYHBE010000092.1:0-6592 GCA_964354765.1 uncultured Dehalococcoidales bacterium
GCCTTTCAGGAAATCGAACTTCTTTTTTCCACGCTCGATGCAATCTTTTATTAATAGTGCTTTAGATAGTATCCCGACACTTAGATTTGATTGCGCCGGATCAAAACCGCTGTTATACAGGTATACTGTATCTCTGTGATCAAATGCCAGGACTGATGCAACCGGTACCTTGTCCAGTTCGAGGATTCCACATCTCAGCAATCCGAATTCAGCCATAGCCATGGTCAGGTCCCTGAAAAAACCTTCTGCTTGCTTTGTCAGGAATGTGGCTTTATCCGCGCGACTTTCGACAAACATCTTCAGGAAAATCTCTAAAAACTCGGGGACGGATGCTGGCTCGGTGATAAAACGGTAGCCGATTTTGCCGGCTTCCTCAAGACGTCTCAGTTTTCTCTTTATCTCGTGGCGCTGTTTTGCATCTAGAGTCTGAAGATAAGTATCCCACGTAGCAGGTAGTACCTTTTCGAGCGAGACCTCGTCAGGTTCGCAAGTAATCTCTGCTCCTGATCGAGCAGCGATCGGCAAGAGCTTTGAAGTAATCCGGGAATCGGGTCTTACTACACCCGGTTTAAATGTATTGATTTTTTTTTGCTTGAGGAAATCTAAAAGAGCTTTAAAGAATCCCGTTTCTTCTCCAGGCATAGCAATTACATCTTCATAGTCGCACACATTCGGACTGCCGATAATCGACGCAGAATCGCCTTCGAGTAGAATTGGAGCGAAACCAATAATTTTTTCAGTGTTCCTGGTTACAATAACTGATGTTTCTGCGTTGGGAGCGAAATGTTTTTTCCAGGTTTGCAGCCAAGGGGGAAGAATAAAAATAGGTTCCCAGGTAAAGTCTTTTTGATGTTCAACCCAATATTGTTTATACCAATCAAGGTTTTCTACAGTTACGCTGTAACTCATCAGTATCCAGTCTAACACAACACAGATAAAATATTAAAATAAGAGAGATTCAACATAATATCACGTTATTGAAGCTCGTTTAACCCGGTGTAATTATCAGCGTACCGGCAGAGCTGAGTAGTCAATTCCCCGATTACAACTTCGCCAGTTGAAAAGATTTTAGCTTCTGCCAGGTGCCCGCCGAAGCATCCGGATTGGTGCGAAAGTTGAATATGAACGTGGGCGATGGTTTCCTTGCCCTTTAAAGCAATTGAACCCTGTGCGGAAACGATTTCCAAAGGACCTTTATAGGAGTGGGTCTCGTATTTTCCGGGTAGCTCCTGCAAATAGTTCAACTTTGCTTCAGATGCCGAGCCAATGATGCCGATGATAATTCCCGAAGTGATGCCGGTCTGACGGCAGTATTTCGTTATTTCGGAGATAAGCTCTTGCCTTGGTTTCACGCGGAATATGTGTATTTTTTTAAACACATCATTCTTCTTTTATGGTAACCCTGATGAGTTTATCTCCCTTTACGATACTATTCAACACATCCATCCCTTCAATCAGCTGACCGAAAACGCTATATCCGCCGTCAAGATGAGGCTGCGGGGCAAAGCAAATAAAAAACTGGCTGCCGCCGGTATTCGGAGCGTTCCGGTTAGCCATTGATAAGGTACCAGCGAGGTGTTTATGGCTTGTGATTTCATCAGGAATATTGTATCCCGGTCCACCGCTGCCAGTGCCTGTTGGGTCGCCGCCCTGTGCCATAAACCCAGCGATTACACGATGGAAAGTAGTATTGTCGTAGAATCCTTCACGCGCCAGGAAAACGAAATTGTTTACGGTCTTTGGGGCATCGCGATGAAAAAGTTCCAATACCATTGTGCCTTTATTAGTCTCCATAATCGCCGTGTAGTCACCATTCATGAAAATGTTCATCGGCGGCGGTGCTGAATATGTTTTTGGGCTTGAACCAGAGGTAGACTCGTTTGTTGTGTTTTTTGCCACTTCCTGTCCTCCACATGAATTTAAAATCATTGTGAATCCAACTAAGAATAATACAATTAGAAAAAGCTTATTTTTTTTCATATCAAATCGCTCCAGTGGACGCTTTCAACTCAAGTATAAAGATACCTGATAAATGAGTCAATGATGCTATAATATGTTCGTAAATTTGCATCATGACAAGGAGGCATACGTGAAAAATCTGGAAATATGCAAAATGACAGCTCTCCAATTACGCCGTGCAGTAAAAACAAAGAAAATCTCTCCCGTTGAGGTAGTCAATGCGGTACTTGAGCGTATCAACCGGATTAATCCAAAAATAAATGCATATTGTACTCTTGTGCCTGAGCAAGCCCTTGCTGAAGCGAAAACAGCCGAAATAAAAGTCATGAAGGGTGAACCGTTGGGTCCTTTCCATGGAATTCCGGTCTCTATTAAAGACCTTGCGTTCACAAAAGGTATCAGGACCACCGGCGGCTCGAAGATGTATGAGAATTTTGTGCCCGACAAAGATGCTGTCTTCGTGGAACGGTTAAAAGCCGCTGGCGCGATTATCGTGGGTAAGACAAACACACCTGAATTTGGATGGATAGCTGTCACTACAAATCCTGTCTTTGGTGTATCACGGAATCCCTGGAATACTGAATGCACGACCGGTGGTTCTAGCGGTGGAGCAGCTGCAGCAGTCGCAGCCTGTCTCGGGCCTATTGCTCAGGGGAGCGATGGAGGAGGATCAATTCGTATTCCAAGCAGCTTCTGCGGCGTTTATGGCTTGAAACCATCGTTTGGAAGAGTCCCGGCATCACCCGGTTTCCCTGGATTGTGGGAAGGACTCTCAGTCACTGGACCTATCTCACGCACTGTATCCGATGCTGCCCTTATGTTGGAGGTAATGAGTGGATATGACAACCGGGATTTTTATTCCATCCCGCAGAAAGCGCCACACTACCTGTCATCTGTCAGAGGTGAAATTAGCCTGAAAGGTCTCAAGATCGGATGGACAGTCGACATGGGATATGCAACGGTCGATAAGCGTGTAGCAAAGGCAATCGAAGACGCTGCGAAGGTTTTCGAAAAACTTGGATGCGTGGTTGAACAGGCGCATCCCGACGCCGGAGATCCCCAAGTTGCATTCTCTCTCCAGGTCGGCAGTGCTTTAGCGGCACAACTTTATGATGAATTACCAAAATGGGGAAAACAGTTCGAACAGGGGCTGGCAACATATGTTGAGAGAAGCAAAGACATCCTAGCAAAAGACTACGTAAAAGCGAGAATGAAACACCTGGAATATTGGGGTAAAGTACGCGAGTTTTTCGAAAAATATGATTTACTACTAACTCCTGTACTTGCGGTGCCCCCTTTCCCGGTAGGGATCTATAGCCCGTCGGAAATAAACGGTAAGAAGGTGTCAGGCATTGCATGGATGCCGTTTACTTACCCGTTCAACATCACGGGACAGCCAGCCGCATCTGTGCCCTGTGGTTTTACTGAGGACGGATTACCAATTGGGCTGCAAATCGTCGGGCGAAAATATGATGAGGTAACAGTGCTCAAGGCATCGGCTGCATTTGAACGAGCAAAGCCATGGGCTGACAAATATCCGCCGCTCGATTGATAGCGTGTCATCGAGCGGATAAAGAACTGCGTGGATTTATCCCTTTTCCGACTCTCGGCGGGGTGATGGCATCACAGAGACTTATAGAGTCTTCTATTACGCCGATGCTTAGCTGCTTACGCTCACCTTGAGGGTGCTGCTGGTTTTGACGTCTTCCCGGGTGTTGATTGCGTTTCAGCCAATGTTTCTCCAAGCCCCAGTACGTTAATCAACCTTGACTGATCGGAAATTACCAGCTTGGTATTATCTTGAAGAGAAGCCTGAGTTACTTCAAGTTGTTTTAGCAACTGCGCATTTCCAATAAAGTATTCGCTGGCTGCTTTGGAAACGTTCTCAATTGCCTGAGCTTCTCCTTCAGCCCTTAATATGGCAGCCTGTTTATCGCCCTCCGCAACCAAAATAGCATTCTGCTTGTCTCCCTCCGCCTGCAATATTTGTTTCTGCCGATAAGCCTCCGCATCTAATATAGTCGCCCGCTTTTCTCTTTCCGCCTTCATTTGCTTGCTCATAGCCTCAGTAATATCCGATGGCGGAAGGATTTCCTTAACCTCTACCCTGGTTACCTTTACTCCCCATTTATCAGTTGCTTCATCAAGGGTTGTTCTGAGAGATGAGTTGATGCGTTCTCTCGATCCTAGTGTTTCATCAAGAGACATATCACCCACCAGGTTTCTTAGATTCGTCTGGGCTAGTTTACTCACCGCAACGTAGAAGTTGGCGACTTCGTACCGCACAGCCTTAGCATCTGTCACGTAATAATACACCACGGCATCCACGGTTATGCCAACATTGTCCTTGGTGATAACTGCCTGAGGTTCGATGTCGAGGACAGTTTCTCGCATGTCTATCCTGGCTCTCAAAGAATCTACAAATGGCAAAAGGAACCTGAGTCCAGGGTCCAATGTTTCTTTGTATCTGCCGAATCTTTCCACAATTCCTTTTTCAGCCTGACGGATGATAACAATTGACTTGGCGAGGGTAACGATAACAACGATGGCCAGAATTGCCAGAAAAATTATTATTCCTATTGGCATTATTTCCCTCCTTTTACTTTTTCAACGATTAGAGTGACACCATTGACAGCCGTAACGACTATCATTTCATTTTTTTCGATAATTTCCTCTGCTTTCGCTCTCCACTCTTCATTGCCTACTTTAACCAGACCATTCGCGCTGGGAGTAAGACTTTGCAATACAATCCCGTTTTTGCCAATTATCGTATCGATATTGGTTTTTTCTTTTCGAGTTGCAGTCCACTTATGGACATATTTTCTTCCCAGGGCTAAATAGGCTATACATATTATCAAGGTAATAATTAACGTTAGAACCCAGGAATGAGCCGGCCAGGTTACAAGCCCGCTAATGATGAAAGCGGACCCAAGAAATACCAGGTCTAACCCTGTTTCTACGCCGACAATTAGTTCAAGTAGAACCATCAGAAGACCTATACTGATAAATATAAGCCACATCCATAAATCAGGGAATCCTATAAGAACATCTGTCATGCTTGTCGCACCTGCCTTATAATCTCTATGTCACCGGCAAGTTTTTCACTGATCGGGGTTATCACTCGCAATAAGAAGAATGATAACTAATATAATACCGATAACCAGTTCCTATCTCGTAAGTCATTTCAACAAAGATATTAAAGCTGGTTCCAGGTACCGATTTATATTAATTCAGGTCGAGTGCCATTCCATGCATGCAGGAAAAGACCTCTCACGTCATCCAAAGAGGCGGGAACGCCGGCTTTACGGCGCTCTTCAACGCTCATACGGCTATTGATCGGTGATCTGTTTACCTGGTTAAAGTAGTCGACCGATATAGGTTCAAGCATTTCATCAAAACGTTTCTTATCGAGACCTGAATCTTTAATAGCCAGCTGAATTCCTACTTTTTTCTTGAGATCGTCCAGCCGTGTTAGGAGATTGTTTACAGTGGCGTACTCGTCCGTTCCGGATATTCCGAGTAAACCAGCCAGGCTTATTAAACGAGCTTTGTAGGCTGGGTATAGAAAAGCGAAGCAGGGGCAAAGCATAAAAGCATTAGCGCGGCCGTGAGGAATGCCAAATGTTGCACCGATTACATGAGCCATTCCATGGACGATTCCAAGTCGTCCGTTGGAGAAGGCGATACCAGCCTGCAGCGCAGCCAGGTGCATTTTGTCGCGTGCCTGCATATCGTTTCCCTGGGAATAAGCTTTTGGCAGCCAGTCGAAGATCGTCCGCGCTGACCAAATTGCCAGGGAATCTACCATATCGGATGGCTGTGATAGTGCATAACACTCGGTTGCATGGACGAGGGCATCATAACCTGAGTTCGCGGTGACAGCAGGCGGCATACTGGCAGCAAGCTCAGGATCTGCAATGGCAACATCGGGTACAAGATGTCGCGAACCGAATCCCGCTTTGTAAGGTGGATTGACACTGCGGTCGGTTACAACAGCTGCAGAAGTTACTTCGGAACCAGTGCCGCTCGTGGTTGAAATGGCAACAAATCGAGCTTTTTTACGAAGTTCGCGACGGCCTACTTCCCTAAGGAAATCCATGAAAGCCAACTTCGCCAGGTCAGGATGTTCATAAAGCGCCCAGCCTGTTTTACCGGCATCTATTGAGGAGCCGCCTCCCAGACCAATGATCAGGTCGGGTTTAAACTCTTCTGCAAGCGCAAAGACTGCCCAGGACGTTTCCTTGGAAGGATCCGGTTCTACTTTATCGAATACGGCTGTCTTGATATTTCCCGAAGCACAAATTTGCTCGACTTTTGCTACCAGTCCCTGAGCCCGAACCCCGGGATCTGTCACGATAAGTGCACGCTGTCCGCCGATGCTTGTGAGACTCTGGAGAGCGCCTGGACCGTAATAGATAGTTCGCGGAGTAATAAAAGTACGGAACGCCATGAGTACACCTCCATTAATTATTGGTTAACTAAATAAGGAGTGTTAATGCCGATGGTAGGACACTGAAACGGGCGGGAACTTCGCCAAGCAACTCACCATCTGCCTGCAAGGCAGCGATGCTTTTTGATTGAATTTCAACTACGCGACCGCGTTTGAGGGTTACCTTAGGATGAGTGAGGTGTG